>NZ_JASJXG010000015.1:0-105809 GCF_035018765.1 Variovorax sp. RTB1 | reverse complement strand
CCCCCTCTCCCCTCGGGGGTGTGGGTCGGGGTGAGGGTGGGGGTAAGGGAGTTTCTGCGCCTGTACAACGCCGCCAACCCCTTCGGCGCCCACAAAGCCACAGCGATCAACAGCAACCCCAGCGGCAGATGCCAATGGTCCGTGTACTGCTTCAAAACCTCTTCGAGCAGCAGCCACACCGCAGCGCCCACCGGCCCGCCCCAGCTGCGCCCGAGCCCGCCGATGACGACCATCACCAGCAACGTGGCCGACTGCGTCCAATGCATCGTCGCCGGGCTGACGAAGCCGTTGCCCCCGGCCAGCAGCGCACCGGCAAGGCCAGCGATGGCACCCGCGATGGCGAAGGCGACGAGCTGCAGCCGGAACACCGGATAGCCCAGCGCACGCATGCGCGTTTCGTTGTCTCTGATGCCCATCAGCGCATAGCCGAAGCGCGAGCGCGTGGCGCGGTGCAGCCACAGCAGCGCGAGCGACACCAGCACCAGCACGACCCAGTAGAAGGTCGAGTCGTCGGCCAGGTCGAGGCCCGGCAACAGGGTCGGCCGCGCTGGCAGCGTGTAGCCGTCGTCACCGCCATAGCGCCGCAGCGAGACGACGACGAAATACAGCATCTGCGCGAAGGCCAGCGTGGTCATGATGAAGTACACGCCGCGCGTGCGCAGCGCCACGGTGCCGACCAGCGCCGCCACGATGCCTGCGACCAAGGCTGCGACGGGCCACAAGATCCAGGCCGACATCACGCCCGCATTGCTCAGCGCCACCACCGTGTACGCGCCGACGCCGATGAAGCCGGCATGCCCGAGCGCCACCATGCCGCCGAAGCCGAGGATGAAGTTCAGACTCGCCGCGGCCAGTGCGACGACCAGCACGCGCCGCACGAAGCCGATGTAGAACTCCAGTCCGAGCAATGGCGCGACCAGCGGAAACGCGGCCAGCAGCACGAACACGATCGCGATGACGACGGTGGATGTTGTGTTGCGCTGCGTCATGCTCTGGCCGAGAAGAGGCCCGAGGGCCGGAAGATCAACACGATCACCATCAGCGCGTACATCGCCACTTCGGCGAACAGCGGGCCGAGGTCGGCCGCGGTCGACGGTGGCAAGGTGGCGCGCAGCAACATCGGCACAAACGCCCGGCCAATGGTGTCGACCAGA
Source organism: Variovorax sp. RTB1 (assembly GCF_035018765.1). Lineage (NCBI taxonomy): Bacteria > Pseudomonadati > Pseudomonadota > Betaproteobacteria > Burkholderiales > Comamonadaceae > Variovorax > Variovorax sp. RTB1. The sequence goes on along the minus strand of NZ_JASJXG010000015.1, from coordinate 104,655 downwards.
CCGACCAGCAGCGCCGCGACGAACGCGCCACGCACGGAGCCGATGCCGCCGATGACAAGCACGACCAGCGCCGGAATCAAAATCTGCTCGCCCATGCCGACCTGCACCGCGACGATCGGCCCCATCAGCGCACCGGACAGTGCGGCCAGAGCGGCACCGAGCAAGAAGATGCCGTTGAAGATGCGGCCGACGCGCACGCCCATCAGCTCGGCCATCGGCCGGTCCGATGCGCCCGCGCGCACCCGCATGCCGATGCGCGTGTGATTGACCAGCAGCCACAGCGCCAGCGCGACGAGCATGCCGCCGGCCAGGATGACGAGGCGGTAAGACGGGTAGGGCAGCCCCGCAATGATTTCGATCGGCCCCGACAGCGCAGCGGGCGTCGGTGCCATCACCGGCGACGGGCCCCACACCATCGTGACGATGTCGTCGGCCACCAGGATCACCCCGAAGGTCGCGAGCACCTGCGCCAGATGTTCGCGCTGGTAGAGCCTTCGCATCAACAGCACTTCGAGCAACAGCGCGACGACCACCGTCACCAGCACCGCGATGACGATCGCCGCCGCGAACGAGCCGGTGCGCGTGTGCGCCTCGGCTGCGACGTAGGCGCCGGCCATGAAGAGCGAGCCGTGCGCCAGGTTCAGCACGTCCATGATGCCGAACACCAGCGTGAGCCCGGCTGCGAGGAGGAACAGCATCAGGCCGTAGCCCAGGCCGTTCAGCAGCTGTTCGAGGAGAAGGATGCCGGTCACGGCGGGGTCGGTTTCACGGATTCGCGAGACGCTGTGCGATCACGCGGCGGCGCAGGTGGGTTTGGTGAACCGGGACATGAACTCTCCGACAAGATGGATCGACCAAAAAAATGTTTATAGCTAAATACTTTAACTATAAACAATCTGCTGTCAATCGCGCCGGTAGGAATACCAGCGCGCGGCCATCCGCCCGCCGAACATCACGACCGCCAGCGCCGCCACCACGCAGCCGCTGCCGGCCCACTGCCATGCCGACACCCGTTCGCCGAGCGTGAGCATGCCGGCCGCGAGGCCGATGATCGGCACGCCGAGGCTGAAGGGCGCGACGCGATTGGCCGGATGCCGCTTGAGCAGCGAGGTCCACAGCGCATAGGCCACCACGGTCGCGAACCAGCCCAGGTACGCGACACCGGCCCATGCGCCAAGGCTCGCGTGCGTCCATTGCCAGCGTGACGCCGGCGGATCGAACAGCCAGGCCATGAGCGCGAACGGCAGGATCGGTACCACCGACATCCAAACGACGAACTGCAGTGGGTCGTAGCCCGGACTGGCGCGCTGCGCCCGGCGTGCGACGATGTTGGAGGCCGCCCACATCGCAGCGGCGAAGAGGTTGAGCACCAGGCTCGCCAGCGTGATGCCGCCCGTCGCGCCGCCGCCGACGAAGTTGGCCGCGAAGCACCCGAGCCCGATCGCCGCCAACGCCAGGCCGGCCCGCAGCGGGCCACTCAGGCGCTCGTGCAGCAGCACGACGCCGAGCAGGGTCGTGAAGAACACTTGCGTCTGCATCAGCACCGACGCGAGCGCCGCCGTCATGCCGATCTGCAAGGCCACGAACAGCAGGCCGAACTGGCCGAACTGCGCGAGCCCGGCGGGCACCAGCCAGCGCCACGAGAGCGTCGGCCGTTTGACGAACAGCATCAGCGGGAGCACCGCGAACACGTAGCGCAAGGTGCCGAGCTGGAATGGGGTGAAGTCGCGCAACGAATATTTCATCGCCACGAAGTTGAGGCCCCAGATAACGACCACGCCGAGCGCAGCGAGCAGGTCGCGGCCCATCAGCGGGGCGGGTGCGGTAGCGGTGGTGTTCAGTCGGTGCTTTCAGGGAGAGGCGACGCTGCAGCGGGCGCGTCTTCGGTCCGCGCCTTCACTGCCTTGTGCAAGGCGAGAGCGAGCGCTGCTGTGGGGAGTCGGTCGCGCAGCCCGATGGCCACGATGGCGCTGGCCGCGCCGTCGATCGGCAACGGGTGTCTTGGGGGCCAGGCCCGGAGCGATCCGTGCCGACCTGAAAATTGCAGAACGGCCCAGCCGTGCAGGTCGGTCCTGATCACCCCTTTGAGCCGGAGCACGCCCTTGGGCATGGCGCGCAGCAGTTCGCGCAGTGCGGCCGCGTGGTAGGTAACGTCAGCCGAATTCGACCAGCTCGCGAAGAGATCGCCGTGCAGCGCCAGGCCGGCATCGTCCTGCGCAGGCGCCTCCATGTCCCGCGGCCAGCCCGGTGCGCCGAGCAGGGCGAGCGGCACTTGCGCGAAGTGGGTCTCGAAGTGCGGGATGTCGGGCGCGTTGGCATCGAGCCAGTCGTGCAGGCGCTGCATGGCGAGTTCGTCGACACGGTCGCATTTGTTCAGCACGAGCAGGTCGGCGGCGCGCAGCTGGCGCAACACCGTGTCGCCAAGCAACGGGTCGTCGGCCTGCGCGAGCACCGACGTCGCATCCACCATGACGATCACGCCGTCGAGCGCCAGTGCCGGGTCCGACAGCCCGACCTGCGCGATGCGCCAGGGGTCGGACACACCGCTCGCTTCGATGACGATGGCATCGGGTGGCGGTGTGCTGCTGATGACGCGGATCAGTGCGTCGGTCAGGTCGCCGCCGATCTGGCAGCACACGCAGCCGTTCCGCAGGCTGATGGTGTCGGCGCCACGCGAGACGACCAGCGCGGCGTCGACATTGATGGCGCCGAAGTCGTTGACCAGCACGGCGAGCCGGCGACCGTCGTTGTGCTTGAGCAGATGGTTGAGCAGCGTGGTCTTGCCACTGCCCAGAAAGCCGCCAATGACGGTGAGCGGAATGCGGCCGGCCTGGGTGCGAGTCGTTTCGTTGCTCATGCGGCCTTGGAGGTATCGATCTTCGGCAAGCCCAGCACGCGCCCACCGATCACGGTGCCGAGCACCGGCACGTCTTTCAGCGCCTGGGTCGAGCCGATGACGAGCGTGCCGCCCTTCTTCCTGTCTTCGGCCTGCGCCAGCGACAGCACGCCGAAAGTCATAGCGAGCGAAGCGGCAGACAGGAGCACGCGGAGGGTGAGTTTCGGGGGGTCATGACAGTTCCTCTGAAGTCTGAAAGCGGCTGCGCAAGTTGCGTTCCATCGTAAGGGGCACGATGGAGCCAGTGGCAGTGAATCGTTGGGGCCAGTGGCCGGGCGGGGCGGTCGGCTAGAGCACTTCGTCGTGCAGGTAGTACCAGCGGTACAACATGCTTTGCCCAAAGCGCCGGAAGCGTGCCGCCCACTCGCCCTGCGCCGGAAACTGCAGCGGGCTGTCGTAGATCGGCAGGTCGAACACCGGGTCGGGCTCACCCGCCATGCGCTGTGCCATGCGGCGACCGGCATGCGCCGAGAACGACACGCCGTTGCCGCCGTAGCCCAGTGCGTAGAACACGCTTTGCTTGGGGTCGGGCTGCACCACGCGCGGCATCATGTCGTGCGCCACGTCGACCCAGCCCCACCACGAATAGTCGATCTGGATGCCCTTGAGCGGCGGGAACTTGCGGGCCAGCCCGTCGATCAGCAACGCGTAATGTTCGGGCGCGCTGGCATCGGCACCGGTGATGGCACTGCGGCTGCCGATCTGCACGCGGTTGTCGGGCAGCAGCCGGTAATAAAAGCGCAGCGTGCGCGTGTCGGTGATGGCTTCGCGCGTGAGGAAGTTGGTCTCCGCCAGCTCCGACGGTGTCAGCGGGCGCGTCACCAGCGAGTTCGACAGCACCGGAAAGTAGCGATTGGTGAGCGTCGGGTGCAGGCCGGGCGCGGTGTACGCACCGGTCGCGATACCGACCGCGCGTGCACGCACCGTGCCGCCCGGCGTCTTCAGATGATGCACGCCGTTGATGGTTTGCCAGCCGATGACCGGGCTCGACGGATGCACTTTGGCGCCGACGGCGCGCGCTCGCTTCATGTAGCTGTAGGCCAGCTTGAGCGGGTGCACGCAGATGCCTTCGGATTCATGCATAGCGCCGTGCGCTTCGTGATCGTTGCAATACTCGGCGCGCACTTCGCTGGCGGTCAGCAAGCGCGTGTCGTAGCCGAACTTGTCGCGCATGACGCGCGCCTCGTTCTTCAAAAACGCCATCTTCTTGTCGCGGTGCGCTATGTAGAGATGGCCGCCCGGTTGCGGCTCGCAATCGGCGTTGGCGACCAGGTCCTTGAAGGTCTCGAAGCCGTAGCGGATCTCGGCGTCGAGCCGGCGTGCCGTCTCCAGTCCCCAGCGCTCGATCCATTGCGAGCGGTACAGGCGACCGCTCGCGTTCTGGCCCTGGCCGCCGTTGCGGCTGGTGCAGCCCCAGGCCACGCGATTGGCTTCGAGCACCACTGCCTTGATGCCGTGCTCCTTGGCGAGGAACAGCGCGGTCGCCAGGCCGGTAAAGCCCGAACCGATGATGACCACATCGGCATCGATGTCGCCGGACACCGGGCCGTCGTCGTCGGGTGCCGGGCCTGCGGTGGCGGCCCAGTAGGTCGGAGCGTAATCGCGGTTGTGGCCGGGGCCGTCGGACACCAGCGGGTCGTACGCCGGGTCGTAGGGCGCGAAGATTTCCTTTGGCGTGGCGATGCTCATGACAAGGCGGGCAGCATGGGACGGGCCTTGCGGAAGACGTTCTTGACGAGGATCTTGCCGTTCTTGAATGTGAACACATCGACGCCGCCGGACTCACTGCGCGTGCCGTCCGCGGCGGTGCCGGTAAAGGTCCACTCCGACATGCCGCGGTCGCCCATGACGACGTGTTTGCCGTCGCGCCATTGCGCGTCGGGGAAGTTCTTCCAGGCCGACTCGAAGGCCGCCGCGACTGCTGCGTGACCCTGATGACGCGCGCCCCAGGCTTCGCTGCCGGCGGCGGTTTCGAACACGCAATCGGCGTGCATGAAAGACATCAGAACCGGCAGGTCGTGACGGTTCCACGCGTCGGAAAACTGTTCGAGCATGGCCGCCGTCACGGGTTGTGCGGTGGCGGGCAGGGGGGGTGAAGCGAATGCGGTCAAGGCGGCGTCCTGGCAAGGTGTCGGGGCAGCGAAAGGCCCCTTCAATGCAGGGCTTTCGCTAGGTATCACGAGGTTAAGCTCGGGCTCTACTACCCCATAGAGCCAGGCCCTCGCAATCGTGAAAGCCAGACGCGACGCGCATGCACCATCCAGGAGCGTGCGATGACTCCCATCAAGCCCCCGTCGACAGCCCCGCTGTGGGCACAGCTGTTCGCGCTCGACGGTCATGCAGGCTTGCCGTTGCAGTCGCGGCTTCGCTTGCGTGTGGTGCAGGTGATCCTCGACGGGAGCCTGGCCGAAGGCGCGGCGTTGCCCTCTTCGCGTGACCTCGCACTGGCACTCGGCTTGAGTCGCAACACCGTGACCGCCGTGTACCAGCAGATGGTGGACGAGGGTTATCTCGAATCGCGGCCGCGCTCCGGCGTGTTCGTGAAGGCCGGCGCAAAGCCGGCTTCGATCGGCGCCGCGACCGACCGCATCGTCGACCCCTTCAGCGCGAGCGGTGCATCGGCCGGCCCGCCGCCCGCATGGTCGCAGCGCGTGCTGCGCTCGTTGCGCGACATGCCCACGCTGTCGAAGCCGGCGCACTGGCGGGACTTCGCTTACCCCTTCGTCTACGGCACGCACGATGCGCAGCTGTTTCCCACAGAAGACTTCCGCGAGTGTTGCGTGCGCAGTCTGGCGCGCTCTCAGTTGCCCAACTGGACGCCCGACTTCGAGACCGACGACATGCCCGACCTGGTCGAGCAGATCCGCACGCGGCTGTTGCCCAAGCGCGGCGTGTTCGCGCGGCCTGAAGAAATTTTGGTGACAGTCGGCGCGCAGCACGCCTTCTATTTGATCGCCGAAGCGCTGTTCGACCAGCGCACCCGCGTCGGCTTCGAAGAGCCCGGCTACCCGCATGCGCGCAACACCTTCTCTTTGCGCACCTCGCAGCTCATCGGCATTCCGGTCGACGAACAAGGGTTGGTCGTCGATGCGTTGCCTGATCTCGACTACGTGTTCGTCACGCCGTCGCACCAGAGCCCGACCACGGCAACGCTGAGCCTGGAGCGCCGCCAGTGGCTGTTGCGCAAGGCGGCGCTGCAGGACTTCGTCGTCATCGAGGACGACTACGAAGCCGAGAACCTGTATGTCGGCGACCCCACGCCGGCGCTGAAGAGCCTCGACAAGACCGGCCGCGTGATCTACATCGGGTCACTGTCCAAGAGCCTGTCGCCCGCATTGCGGCTCGGCTACATCGTCGCGCAGAAGGAGCTGGTGAGCGAGCTGCGCGTGTTGCGGCATGCGATGGTGCGTCACCCCAGCGCTTTCTTGCAGCACGCCTACGCGCTCTTCTTGTCGCTAGGCCATCACGACTCGCATGCGCGCCGCGTGAACCAGGTGCTGCAGCAACGCATGCAGGTGGCGGCCCGGGCGCTCGCCGCGCACCTCCCGGAATTCACCTGCACGCCAGCGCAGGGCGGTGCGTCGATATGGGTCAAGACGCCCGACGGCATGGATGGCGGCGCACTGCCGCTGCGGGCCCGCGACTACGGCGTGCTGATCGAACCCGGCGATGTGTTCTTCGCGCAGCCGCCACGGCCTTGTCCGTACTTCAGGCTCCGGCTGTCATCGATCGATGTCGGGCAGATCGAGCCGGGTATCCTCGCGCTGCAGGCGGCAGTGCGGTCGCTCGGTCGCGATCGGCACTGAAAGGCCGGTTCGCGTCAGGCCAGTGCAGGGCGTCGATCCGGTGCCACCATGCGCGTGCACAGGAATGCCGCCATCGCGTCTTCGAGCGTCGACGTGCTGTCGCCCATGACGGGCATGGCCGTGGCGGTGCGTGGATAGAAGTGTGTGCCGTCTGCGACGACATAGCTCTCGTGATCGACCCCGACGGATTGCATGTGCAGGTGCAATTCGTGGCTGATCGGGCCGATGCCCGGCAGATCGTTCTCGCCACGGAACAGGAGCGCGGGCGGTGCGTCTGCGCTGCGGATATAGCGATGCATTTCGGCCAGGCCCATCGCACCCGAAAGCGCCACCACGGCGGCGGCCGGACTCTGCTGGCCATAGGTGGCGGCCAGCGCCATCATCGCGCCCGCCGAGAAGCCTCCAGCGGCGATCTGCTGCGGGTTCACGCCCAGCGTACCGGCCTGCGCGTGCACCCAGTCGATCGCGGTGCCCATGTCGTCGATCGCCGCTTCCATCGCGTTGGCGATCATGACCGGCGTCGACGGCGGCAGTCCCATGATGCCGCGCACGAAATCGATGCGGTCGCGATTGACGTTCATCGGGTTGAGCAGCAACGGCGTGTTGCCTGGGTGCGGGTCTTCGGGCGTGAGCCGGTAGTCGATGGAGAAGCAGACATAGCCGCGCCGCGCGAACTCGTGGCAATAGGCCGACACCGGCGTGTTCTCGTGCCCGTCCTCGATCACCGTGTCGCTCTGGCGCGAGCCACGGTGGAAGGCCCCGCCAAATGCGAGCACGAGCGCCGGCCGGGCCATGACCGGCGCCGCCTGCGGGCGGTAGATGTCGAGCAGCAGCGGCCGCATGCGGGGCGTGGTGCCGTGGTCGACCATGGCCTCGCCGTAACGGACGTCGCGTTCGACCAGCACCTCGTAACGTTTGGCGATGAAGTCTTCGGTGTCGATGGAGTTCATGACGTGCCTGTTCCAGTGGTGCGCGCAGCAGGGCCGGTGCTGCCGCGGATGATGAGTTCGGTTTCGAGTTCGCAACGTGCCATCACGGGTTCGCCGGCCAGCTTGTGTGCCAGCCATTCGGCCGCCATGTGGCCCAGCTTTTCGGCCGGGGTGCGGATGGTGGTGATGCCCGGCTCCATGGCGGAGGCGAGTTCGAGGTCGCTGTAGCCGGTGATCGACAGGCGCTCGGGGACGGCGATGCCGCGGGAGCGACATTCCATGATGGCGCCTGCGGCCAGCAGATCGTTGGCGCAGAGCACGGCGGTCGTGTCCGGGTGCTGTTGCAGCACAGCGCGCAATGCGTTGCGTCCGTCCTGCAGGCCGCTGCCGCCGGCAAACAGGATGCGGTCACCCGGCAACGGCACGCCCCGGGCGGCCAACGCGCCCGCTATCCCGGCCAGTCGGTCGCGTTCGCGATCGCTCACGCGCAAAAAAGCCATGATCACGGCAAAGCGCTCGTGCCCGAGGTCGAGCAGGTGGCGCGTGACACGCTCCATCGCTTTCTGGTGATCGAAGCCGATGCACGGCACGTCCTGGCTGTACGACCAGGTGACGATGTACGGAATGCCGCCCTGCTCCAGCAAGGCCTCCAACTCAGGGTCGCGTTGCAGGCCCACCAGCACCAGACCGTCGACGCCCTGGCGGATCATCGCGTGCACGGCATCCAGCTCCTGCTTCTCGTCGTAGTCCGAGGTGGCGATCAGCAGCGAGTAGCCGGCCTTGCGGCAACCCGCCTGCAGGCCTTCGACCGTGCTGCCGAAGTAGCCGTGGCGAAACGACGGAATCACCGCGCCGATGGCCATGCTGCGGTTGCGGCGCAGCGAACGCGCCACGCCGTTGGGCTGGTAGCGCAGCGCCTGTGCCACCTCGGTCACCCGCTTGAGCGTGTCCGGATTCAACTGGTGCGGCGAGTTGAATGCGCGCGACACCGTGGCCGGCGATACGCCCGCGCGGCGGGCGACCTCCTGCACCGAAGCCACGGCAGCGGGCCGCCGGCTTGCGTTTCGCGGCACCGACGCGGGCGCGGTCTGTTTCATTCCGGGTTCATTTCCAGGGTCTGGTTCTGCACGATTTTCCAGTACGAATCTTTCTTCGTGACCCGCGCTTCGGCGTCGAAGGAATAGAAGTCGCAGCCGTTCGCGACGATGCGCTCGCCGCCCGACGTGGTGCCGGAAACCGTCCAGCGCGAGATGCCGAGCTGGCCGATCACGCGGTGCGACACGTTGCTGTAGTGCACGTCCGGCAGGCCGGCGAAGCGCGATGCGACGCCGCTGCGCACCGCCACTCTGCCCTCGAAACGCCGACCGCACGGCTCTGGCCCCTGCGGCAGTTCCATCGAACAGTCCTCGGCAAAGAACGACAGCACGGCGTCGACATCGTGGCGGTTGAAGGCGGCAGCGAGGCCCTCCAGCTTTTTCAGAATCAGGTCTTCGGTCGGCAAAGGGAATGGCTCCAGGGCAAAAAGGTTCATGCGTGTTGCGGCCCGACGCCGTGGTCGTCGACCCGATGGCAGGCCACCAGCCGGTCGCCCGGCATGGCGCGCAACTGCGGTTCCGACACATGGCAAAGCGGCTCGGCGAAGGGGCAGCGGCCGGCGAAGCGGCAGCCCGGTGGCAACCGCGTCGGGCTCGGCGGATCACCGCGCAGCACCGCGGGCGCGCGGCCACCGGTCAGATGCGCGTTGCCCGGGATGGCCGACACCAGCGACCATGTGTAGGGGTGCAGTGGCGCGTCGAAGATGGCCTCTGCGCGCGTCTGCTCGACGATCCGTCCGAGGTACATCACGGCGATGTCGTCGCACAGGTAGCGCACCACATGCAGGTCGTGCGAGATGAAGAGGTAGGTCAGCTGCAACTCGTCCTGCAGCCGGGCCAGCAGGTTCAGGATCTGCGCCTGGATCGCCACGTCGAGGGCCGACACCGGTTCGTCGCACACCACCAGCTTGGGGTTCGAGGCCAGTGCGCGCGCGATGCTGATGCGCTGGCGCTGCCCACCCGAAAACTGGTGCGGAAAGAGCTGGTGCTGGTCGGCGCGCAGGCCTACGGCATTCAGTATTTCGGCCACGCGTTCTGTTCGTTCGGCCGGCACACCGATGCCCATCAGGTCAAGCGGCTCGCGCACCAGCTGGTCCACGCGCAGGCGCGGATTGAGCGAGGAGAACGGGTCCTGGAAGATCATCTGGTAGCCGCGCCGGTGCCGACGCTGCTCGGCCGGCGAGAGGCGTTCGCGCACTGCGCCATCGAACACCACGGTGCCGCGGGTCTTGCGAACCAGCCCCATGACGGCCTGTGCGGTGGTGGTCTTGCCGGACCCGCTTTCGCCGACGATGCCGAAGGTGCGGCCGCGTCGAATGCGAAAGCTCACGCCATCGACTGCGCGCACTGTGTCGACCGGGGCGAAGGGCCGTGCACGCGGCAGCGCAAAGTGGACGGCGAGGTCATCGACCTCGAGCAAGGTGTCGTCGCTCTGCGTCGTCATGGCAAAGCGCCTTCGAGTTGCCGCAAGCAGGCGGTGGCGTGGTCGGGCCGCAGCTGCACAAGCGGCGGAATGCTGCGCGTGCAGGCCGGCTCGGCGTAGGCGCAACGCGGTGCGAAGGCGCAGCCCGGCGGCAGCGAAGTGGTCGAAGGTACGACGCCGGGTATCTCGGGCAACGGCACACGGCGTCCTGCGACAGGGGCTTGCTGTTGCCTCGGCATGCACGACACCAGCGCCCGCGTGTAGGGGTGGGCGCGCGATGAGAGCACGTCGCGCAGGGGGCCGTCTTCGACCTTGCGGCCGGCATACATCACGTTGACCCGGTCGGCCACGTCGGCCACCACGCCCATGTCGTGTGTGATCAGGATCATGGCGGTGCCGAGGCGCCGCTGCAGGTCTTTCAGCAAGTCGAGCACCTGGGCTTGCACGGTCACGTCGAGTGCGGTGGTCGGCTCGTCGGCGATCAGCAGTTGCGGCTCTCCGGCGAGTGCAATGGCGATCATCGCGCGCTGGCGCATGCCGCCGGAAAGCTGGTGCGGGTAGGCATCGAGGCGCCGCGCCGGATCCGCGATGCCGACCGAATGCAGCAGTGCCTCGGCACGCTCGCGCTCCTCTTTGCGCGGTACCACGCAGTGCTGGCGCAGTGATTCAGTGATCTGCAGCCCGATGGTGAGCAGCGGGTTCAGTGCGGTCATCGGCTCCTGGAAGATCATCGCCATGCGGCGGCCGCGCAGCGCGCGCATGCGATGACCGTCGAAGCCGGCGATCTCCTCGCCGCCGAAGCGGATGCTTTGTGCGGTGGTGCGTGCGCCGCGCGGCGCGAGCCCGAGCAGCGCCAAAGCAGTCATGCTCTTTCCGCTGCCGGATTCCCCGACCAGGCACAGCGTTTCGCCGGCGGCGACATCGAGATCGAGGTCGTACAGGATTTGCTTGGTGCCGCTGGGTGTGTGGAGCACGAGGTTCAGGCCCCGCACGGACAACAGGGGTTCGCTCGGGTTCATCGTTCGCGCAATCTCGGGTTGAGCACTTCGTTGAGGCCGTCTCCCACCAGGCTGATCGCCAGCACCGAAGTGAAGATGGCCGCACCGGGCATCGTGGTGGCCCACCACGCGTCGAGCATGTAGGGTCGGTTGCCGCCGATCATCAGGCCCCAGCTCATCACGTTCTGGTTCGACAGGCCGAGAAAGCTCAGGCCGCTTTCGAACAGGATGGCGGCGCCGATGGTCAGCGTGGCCGAGATCACCAGCGGCGGCATGGCCGCCGGCAGGATCACGCGCCAGATCAGGTAACTGTCGCTGGCCCCCATGGTGCGTGCTGCGGCCACGTAGTCGAGATGGCGGATGCGCATGAACTCGCCGCGCGTGAGCCGTGCCGCGCTGGTCCAGCTGGCCGCGCCGATCGCTGCGGCCTGCACCAGCAGTGTCGGCTGCAGCAGCACGATCAGCACCATCGCCAGCAGCACCGGCGGCATCACCTGGAAGAATTCGGTCAGCCGCATCAGCATTCGGTCGACGCGGCCGCCGTAGTAGCCGGCCAGTGCGCCCACGACAACGCCCAGCAGCATGGCGAGCAGGGTGGCCAGTACGCCGACCAGCAGGGTGGCGCGGGCCCCGTGGATCAGGCCGGCCAGCAGGTCGCGCCCGAGGTAGTCGGTGCCGAGCAGCGGTGCACCGTCTTCGCCCGGTGCGAGCAGCGGGGCCGCGACGGTTTCGAACGGCTCGACGTGGTAGATCGACGGGCCGATGATCGCCGCAGCAACGATGAGTACGCACAGCACCAGTCCCACCAGCGCGGGGATATTGCGGCAGAAAATCTGCGCGGCCTCGCGGAACTTCCCGCGGCTGGTCGTCGCGGATCGGCCTGCAGGCATCGCGGGCGCAGCCGCCTCGTCGGCCAGGGTCGTGCTGGCGTTCATCCGGCTGCTCCCTGCATGCCCGATCCGATGCGCGGGTCGATCAGGCGGTAGAGCCCGTCGATCACCATGTTGGTCAGCACCACGATCACGGCCGAGAACAGCAGGATGCCCATGAGAACGGGCGTGTCGCGCCGCAGGATGGCCTCGAATGCCAGCGTGCCGAGGCCGGGCCAGTTGAAGACGGCCTCGACCAGCACCGCGCCGGCGAACAACTGGCCGACCTGCAATCCAAGCACGGTGAGCACGGGCAGGATCGCGTTGCGCAGCGCGTGCCTGAACACGACGAGGCGTTCCGGCAAGCCTTTGGACCGGGCGGTGCGGACGTAGTCGGCGTTCAGCACCTCAAGCATGGTGGCGCGCGACAGTCGGCTGTATTGCGCCAGATAGAACAATGACAGCGACACGGTCGGCAGCACCAGGTGATGCAGCACGTCGATCGCGCCGGCGATCGCGCCACCAGGCCGCTGGGTCACGTCGCGCATGCCGTTGACCGGGAACACCGGCCAATGCGATGCGAAAAGCTGCACCAGCACGATGCCGGTCCAGAACACCGGCGCGGCGAAGCCGACAACCGATAGCACTGTGATGCCTGCGTTGGTGATGCCGCGTGGCCGGCAAGCTGCGGCTACGCCAAGCGTGGTGCCGAGCAGTACCGCGATGGTGATCGCCGAACCGACCAGCAACAAAGTGGCTGGCATGCGCTCCATTACCAGCTGCGCGACGGGTGCGTTGAAGAAGTACGACTGACCGAGATCGCCGTGCGCGATGCGCCAGAGGTGCGTCGACAGTTGCTTCAGAAGCGGCTGGTCGAACCCGTACAAGCTGCGGACCTGCGCCAGCGTGGCGGCATCGGCCGAGTCGCCTGCGATCACCAGCGCCGGATCGCCCGGCGCCAGGTGCAACAGGAAAAAGCTGAACACCAGCACCGCGAAGATGAGACCCAACGCATTGGCCAGCCGCCCTGTGACGAAGGTGATGGCGTTCATGTCCTGGTTGCGATCAGTTGGCCGCTTCGGGCGCCCAGTGGGTGTCGTTGAACGGCGCGGCCGTGCCCCAAAAACCGGCAGGCAGATCGACCAAACCTTTTCGCATCACGGTCTGGTACCGCAGGACCGTCAGCGGGAGGATGGGCACGTCGTCCATCGCAATCTTTTGGAACTGCGCGTAGATGCGTTCGCGCTTCTGCGGATCGATCTCGACCGAGCCGGCGTCCAGCAGGTCGTCCACGATCGGGTTGCGATAGTTCGCGTTGTTGGCGTACGGGAGCGGCTGGATGTTGGCGGACGAGTACTGCGGCGCGACGCCGAACGCCGGGTCGCCGAAATTGAACAGCGACACCATGGTCATGTCGAAATCGCCGCTGCCCGTGGCCTTGAGCCAGCTGACGAAGTCGGAGGCCCGCACGTCGACGTCGATGCCCACCTTGCGCAGCTGCGAGCGGATGTATTCGGCGCCGTTCTTGTGATAGTCCACATTGCCCGGCGGGTAGTGCATGGTGAGCTTGATGCGGATGCCGTCCGCGCCCGGCTTGAGGCCGGCTTCGTCCAGCAGCGCGGCTGCTTTCTTGAGATCGGTGGCGTAGGTCTCGACCTGGTCGGTATAGAACGGCGTGGTCGGCGCCAGCGGGCTGTAGGCCACCGTCGTGACGCCGCCGAGCAATGCCTTCGCGATGAAGGGTCGATCGATTGCATAGGCGATGGCCTTGCGCACCCGCGCGTCGTCGAGCGGCTTGTGGCGCAGGTTGAACATCAGGTTGTTGAGCGGACCGATACCGCCGTAACCCTCCGATGTCATCGTGAAGCGCTTGTCGGTCGACAGGCGCTTGATGAGGCGCCAGTCGTACATGTAGGGAATCATGTCGATCTCGCCCCGCTCCAGACCGAGCACCAGCGTCTGCAGGTCGGAACCGGCCTTGAACACGATGCGCTCCAGCTTGGGCTGGCCGAGGAAGAACTTGTCGAAGCGCTCCAGCGTCACGTACTGGCCGGCCTTGAACTCGGCCAACTTGTAGGGGCCGGAGCCCACGGCCCCCGTGGTGTTGGCTGGATTCATGCGGATGTTGCCCTGGCCATAGACGTGCTCCGGCAGGATCGGCAGGAACGGGCTCGACATCGCCAGCACGATCGATGGCGCCGGACGGTCGAGTTGCACCACCACTGTGTAGGCGTCGGGCGTGCGCACCTCGGTGATCGCATTGAACTTGGAGACGCGGCCGGCCAGGCCCTTGACCGTCAGGATCGAGAACTTCACATCCTTCGAAGTGATCGGCTTGCCGTCGTGGAAAAGACCGTTCTCGACCAGCTTGAGCGTGAGCGTGCGCTGGTCGGCCGACCAAGCCCACGACTTGGCGAGATAGGGCTGCGGCTTGCCTTGCGCGTCGAAGCGCAGCAGGCTCGCGAACACCTGCGAGCCGGTCACCGTGCTGGTGTAGTCGGGGTTCAGCGCCTGGTTGAGCGACAGCGTCGGACGGTACATGCCGACCACCAGCGTGGTGGGATCGGCAGCCAGGGCGGCGGACGCAGCCAGCGCGGCGAGCAACAAGACCGCACGTTGCGCGACGAATGAAATCAATTTCATAAATGCTCCAGAAAAAGGCGCTGAGAGCGCCAGTCGATTCAGTCACGCAAGATGCGTTCCAGGCGAAAGTCCAGGATTTCGGGATTGCGCCGAAAAATGAAATCAATCCCAATTTTGCAGGTTTTCAAGGTTTTGTCCATCAGATCCTGCCCTTCCACGGCACGACCCTGCGCTCGACCCAGCGCATCAACAGATCGAACAAATAAGCCACCACCCCGATCACGATGATCCCCATGATCACGATGTCGGTGCGCAAAAAGTTCGACGCGTTCAACACCATCTGCCCGAGCCCGAGGTTGGCGGCGACCATCTCTGCCGCGACCAACGTGGTCCAGCCGAAGCCGATGGCGATGCGCATGCCGATCAGGATGTCGGGCATGGCCGACGGCAGGATCACGTGGCGGATCACCTGCAGGTAGCTGGCGCCCATCGAGTACGCGGCGTTGATCTGTTCTTGCGACGCACTTCGCATGCCGGCGCGTGCGGCCAGTGCCAGCGGTGCGAAGCAGCTCAGGAAGATCAGCAGGACCTTCGGCACTTCGTCGATGCCGAACCAGATGATGATGAGCGGCAGATAAGCCAGCGGCGGCAGCGGCCGGTAAAACTCGAGCGGCGGGTCGAAGATGCCGCGCATCACGCGCGACATGCCCATCGCGATGCCGATCGGGATGGCCGTCACGCACGCGAGGATGAAGGCCGCGAACACGCGGAACATGCTCGCCAGGAAGTGCTGCCACAACGGCTTGTCGTTGGCCGTGCCCATCAGGTATTCGTAGAACTGCTGGAACACCGCTTGCGGTGTGGGCAGAAAGAGCGGCTTGACCCACCCGAGGTTGGTGATGGCGAACCAGATCGCGATCAACACCACCACGGTGACCACGCTGATGCCGGCGCTGTTGCCTTCGCCCGGCACCTTGAAGCGCGTGGTCTTCGGTGCGATGACCAGATCAGACATGTGTAGCCTCCCGGTGATGAATGATGGCGAGCACTTCTTCGCGCATGCGGATGAACTCCGGCTCCGACTTGACCTTGCGCGCGTCGCCGTGCGCGAGGAACTGCCGCGAAAACGGCACGTCGTCGTAGACATGCGAGATGCGGCCGGGGCTTGGGCTCATCACGATCAGCCGCGTGCCCAGAAACAGCGCCTCTTCGACCGAGTGCGTGATGAAGAAGACCATCTTGTTCGACGCTTGCCAGGCGTGCAAAAGAATCTCTTGCACCGTCTCGCGCGTGAAGGCATCGAGCGCACCCATCGGCTCGTCCATCAGCAGCAAGGCCGGGTCGCTCGCGAGTGCACGCGCAATGCCGACGCGCTGCTGCATGCCGCCCGAGAGTTCATAGACCGCGCGGTCGCCGTACTTCTCCAGGCCGACCAGCGCCAGCTTGGCATCGGCAATGGCATCGCGCTTCGACGTGTCCATGCCGCCGAAGCGCAGGCCCAGCGCGACGTTGTCGCGCACGTTGAGCCAGGGCATCAGCGCATGCTTCTGGAACACCACGCCGCGGTCGGCGCCGGGGCTGACGATGGGTTTATCGTCGAGCAAAATCTCGCCGCTCGATGGCGGCAAGAAGCCCGCGATGCAGTTGAGCAGCGTGCTCTTGCCGCAGCCCGATGCACCCAGCGCGACCACGAAGTCGCCGTCGTGCATCGTCAGGTTGACGGGCGCCAGCGCCTGCAACGAGCCGCCCTTGATGGCGTAGTGGACCTCGAGGTCGCGGATGTCGAGCGTGGGCATCGCGTGCTCCTTCGGTGATGTGGCGACCTGGTGTGGCGACGCGTTACTTGGCCATCGCCTTCTGCACGTACGCAGTGGTCACGAATGCGCCGTAGTCGGGCTTCACTTCCTGCACGCGGCCTTGCTCTTTCAGGAATGCGGCGGTGCCGGCCATGGCCTTGGCAGCGCCACCGCCGAGCCATGTCGGCGAGACCTGTTCGGCCATCGTCGGGAAGGTGTAGAGCGCCATGGCAGGACCGACATCGGCTGGGTTCGCCTTGGTCCACTTGGCCATCGCCTTGGTCTGTGAAGACTCTGCCGTCCAGCTCTTGCCGGACGCTTTGTATTCTTCGTTGGCGCGGTTCAGCGCCTTGACGAAAGCGATCATGAACGGCTCGTTGGCCTCGGCCCACTTGGCGTTGACGATGATGCCTTCGAAGGTCGGTGCGCCCTTCTTGCCGATGGTGCCGGAGGTCGCGATGACCTTGCCGTTGCTCTTGATCTTCGACAGCACCGGGTCCCAGATGAAGGTCGCGTCGATGTCGCCGCGTTCCCATGCGGCCGCGATCTCGGGTGGCCGCATGTTCATCACGTTGACCGCTTTGCCGTCGACGCCGTCCATCTTCATGCCGGCCATCAGCTGGTAATGCGCGGTCGAGACGAATGGCGTCGCCACCTTCTTGCCGACCAGGTCCTTCATGCTCGTGATGTTGGAGCCGTTGCGCGCCACCAGCGCTTCGGCATCGGCGATGTCGGCGGAGATCCAGAACAGCTTGATGTCCTGCCCCTGGCTGGCCGCCGCGGTCAGTGGGCTGGAGCCGGCTTCGCCCATCTGCACGTCGCCGGAGGCCATGGCGCGGATCACATCGCCACCACCGGCGAACATGCGCCAGTTGATCTTGTAGCCCGTGGCCTTCTCGACCTCGCCCGACTCCATGACCAGGCGCAACGGCACCAGCATGTCCTGGTGCGCGAAGGTCACTTCCTTGGTCTGTGCAAGGGCGGCGCCACTGGCGGCGAGCGACAGAACGGCGAGCGAAAAGAACCGGTTCAGCTTCATGAAAAAACTCCTGTGAGTCGACATCCGAATGCGCTCACGACGACCGTGAGACGCTCCGATGCGGACTGTGCAGGCAAGGGCCGCGCCCGTGAAGGTCCAGCACCAAAGCGTGTTTGGAGCCAGCTTGAAACAGCGCACCGTCTTGTTGGTGCGCGGGTCGCGCGGCTGCACTCGCGCGGTGCGCGAATATGTCAAGCCGATAGCTTGCGTCTGCTCACTTCACCGGATCGAGTGATCGAAAAAAGCGCAGGCGGTTGGTTCACGTTTGCTTGCCGAACGATCTCGGGATACGCGGCACAAACTATGCGCCCCGTTTCTTCAGCGGTGAGACCGCCCTGGCTCAACACGAACATCATCAGCTTCGCCTCCACAAGGGCCCGGTGCTCGTTGATCCGATAGCGAATGCGTTGATCGCGGGTGAGGATCAACCAGCCGTTGTCTTTGACGGCCGTGAGCCAGACTTCGTCAGGAGTGTCGTGCTTGAAATGGCGGTTGTGCGGTACATACGGGATACCTGCTGCGTCAAGCGCGGCGCCCAACTTGCCGCTCCATGCGCAACGGTCAATGAAGAGGACTGATTGGTCTGCGACCAAGACGTGTCAGGCGGCCAGCCTTTGAGCGAAACGGAGAGCCTCGTCGATGTCGGTCTCGGCAACGCCATAGTCCTGCGCCATCTCCGCGACGGAGTCGCCCGCCATGAAACGGTCGCTGATTACGGCAGTCATGACGCCCGCATTCAACAGAATGGGCCGCCCGAACGAAATCTGCGGATCGATCGCAACCGCTTTGGGTTGCTGCGACACGTCCGGAGAAATTCGGCTGTACGGAAACAGTCGAACCGGCCCACCTTGCGCGCTTCGGTCGATCCGTGCCAACGCCTGCTGAAACTCGCCGCGCAAAGCAGTCTGCCCGTCGCGCGAAACGTTGATGAGCTGCGAAGCCTTCTCGATGAAAAGATCGACGCCGTTCGTCATGAACTCTTGAGCAATCAGCGGGCGGTCTTGTTGGAGTTGCTTGCGCACATAGTCGAGACTGCTCCGCACAGTTGCCATGTTGATGAGGTGGTGTCTGCGAATGACAGCCAGCACATGCAGTTCGCACAGGTTGGTAAAGGACAAAAACCGGCCGGTCTCGTCGGCCGGGCTCACCAATGGCTTGAAGCTGCGGCCCGCACCACTTCCCTGACCGAAGCACCACGCCCCGATCGTCGTCTTCGGAACGCCCAGCACGGCGGCGACTTCGGAGGCTTTGTATGCCGGCTGCTCGGCCGGAGGGATGCGGTGGTTGAAGGTGCGCTCCATGGGGTTAGGTTTTGTCGCCAGATGCCGATTGGGCCTACGAAAGGCAAATTGTGCAACGGCTCTCGAAGGCTACAGCAGCCGCTTCAAATACCGCCCCGTATGACTCGCCTCGTTCGCAGCGATGTCCTCCGGCGTGCCTTCACCCACCACCTCGCCGCCGCCGGCGCCGCCCTCCGGCCCCATGTCGATCAGCCAGTCGGCGGTCTTGATGACGTCCAGGTTGTGCTCGATCACCACGATGGTGTTGCCGGCGTCGCGCAGCTGGTGCAGCACCTTCAGCAGCAGCTCGATGTCGGCGAAGTGCAGACCGGTGGTCGGCTCGTCCAGGATGTAGAGCGTGCGGCCGGTGTCGCGCTTGCTGAGCTCCAGGGCAAGCTTCACGCGCTGCGCCTCGCCGCCAGACAGCGTGGTCGCCGACTGGCCTAGCTTGATATAGCTCAGGCCCACGTCGAGCAGCGTGTGCAGCTTGCGCGAAATGGTCGGCACGGCTTTCAGAAACTCGTGCGCCACCTCGACCGTCATGTCGAGAATCTGCGCGATGTTCTTGCCCTTGTATTGCACCTCGAGCGTTTCGCGGTTGTAGCGCTGGCCGTGGCAGACCTCGCACGGCACGTACACGTCCGGCAGAAAGTGCATCTCTACCTTGACCACGCCGTCGCCCTGGCAGGCCTCGCAACGTCCGCCCGCCACGTTGAAGCTGAAGCGCCCTGGGCCGTAGCCGCGCTCGCGCGCGGTGTTGGTCTCGGCCATGAGTTCGCGAATCGGCGTGAAGAGGCCGGTGTAGGTGGCCGGATTGCTGCGCGGCGTGCGCCCGATGGGCGACTGGTCGACGTTGATGACCTTGTCGAAGTACTCGATGCCTTCGATCGCCTCGTGCGCTGCCGGCTCGTCGTGCGCGCGGTACAGCGTGCGGGCGACCGCGCTGTAGAGCGTGTCGTTGACGAGCGTCGACTTGCCCGAGCCCGACACGCCCGTCACGCAGGTGAGCAGGCCGACCGGGAAAGCGACGCTGACATTCTTCAGGTTGTTGCCGGTCGCGCCGATGACGCGGATTTCCTGCAGCTCGCTTTGCGAAGCCAGGTGCGCCGCCTCCCGCGCGGCGCGGCGTTCGGCTGCCGGGCTCGGCGCAAAGCGCGACTTCTTGCCGTCGTTGAAAGCCGCCTTGGCGACCACCGGAAGCCATGCCGTGCGGTGTTTCGGCACCGCGATTTCTCTGACGCCCGACAGGTACTGGCCCGTGAGCGACTCGGGGTTGGCCGCCACTTCCGCATACGTGCCTTGCGCCATCACGCGGCCACCGTGCACGCCGGCGCCCGGACCCATGTCGATCACGTGGTCGGCGGCGCGGATCATGTCTTCGTCGTGCTCGACCACGATCACGCTGTTGCCGATGTTGCGCAGGTGCTTGAGCGTGCCGATGAGCCGGTCGTTGTCGCGCTGGTGCAGGCCGATGCTCGGCTCGTCCAGCACGTACATCACGCCGGTAAGGCCCGAGCCGATTTGCGATGCCAGCCGGATGCGTTGTGATTCGCCACCCGACAGCGTCTCGGCACTGCGGTCGAGGCTCAGGTAGTTGAGTCCGACGTCGTTGAGAAACTTCAGCCGCAGTCCGATTTCCCGCACGATCTTGTCGGCGATCTCGGCCTTGGAGCCGCGCAGTTGCAGCGTCTGAAAGTACGCGAGGCATTCGCGCAGCGTGACGTGGCTGATCTCGAAGATGGGCGTACGCGTCGGCTCGCTGCCGTCGGCCGGCGGTGCGCTGACCAGGAACACATTGCGCGCCTCGCGCCGCAGCCGCGTGCCGCCGCAGTCGGGGCACGGCTGCATGTTGCGAAAGCGCGTGAGTTCGTCCCGTACCAGCACCGAATCGGTCTCCCGAAAGCGCCGCGCCATGTTGGGGATGATGCCTTCGAAGGGATGCTTGCGCGACAGCTTCTTGCCGGCCTGCTGGCCGCTTTCCATCGCGTAGCTGAACTTGATTTCTTCTTCGCCGGAACCTTGCAGCACGGCGTTCTGGACGGCGGCGTCGAGCGATTCGAAAGGTGCGTCGATATCGAACTTGTAGTGCTTGGCCACGCTCTCCAGCATGCTGAAGTAATAGCCGTTGCGGCGGTCCCAGCCTTTGATGGCGCCACTCGCCAGCGACAGCGACGGGAACGCGACCACGCGCGCCGGGTCGAAGAACTCGCGATGGCCGAGGCCGTCGCAAGTCGGGCAGGCGCCGACTGGTGAGTTGAAAGAGAAGAGGCGCGGTTCGAGTTCGGCCAGCGAGTAGTGGCAGACCGGGCAGGCGAACTTGGCGTTGAAGAGGTGCTCTTTGGGCGCGGCGGCGTTGCTCGCCGGCGTGATGTTCGTCGCGCTGTCTTCGCCCTCGGGCGTTTCCATTTCGAGTGCGATGGCACGGCCGTCGGCCAGTCTCAGCGCGGCCTCGAAGCTCTCCGCCAGCCGCTGCTGCATGTCGGGCCGCGCGCGCAGCCTGTCGATCACCACGTCGATGTCGTGCTTCTCGGTCTTCTTGAGCTTGGGCAGGTCGTTGTATTCGTAGGTTGCACCATCGACCCGGAAACGCACGTAGCCGGCAGCCTGCATCTCTGCGAACAGGTCGAGGAACTCGCCCTTTTTCTCGCGCGCGACCGGCGCCAGGATCATCAGCCGCGGCTCGCCGGGCAGGGCGATGGTCGCGTCGACCATTTGCGATACCGTCTGCGCTTGCAGCGGCAAGTGGTGATCGGGGCAATAGGGAGTGCCGGCGCGTGCGTACAGCAGGCGCAGGTAGTCATGGATCTCGGTGACGGTGCCCACGGTGGAGCGCGGGTTGTGGCTGGTCGCCTTTTGCTCGATGCTGATCGCGGGGCTCAGGCCTTCGATGACATCGACGTCGGGCTTGTCCATCAGCTGCAAAAACTGACGCGCGTACGCCGATAGGCTTTCGACGTAACGCCGCTGGCCTTCGGCATAGAGCGTGTCGAACGCCAGGCTCGACTTGCCCGAGCCGGACAGGCCGGTGATGACCACCAACTTGTTGCGCGGGATGTCGAGATCGACGTTTTTCAGGTTGTGCGTGCGGGCGCCGCGAATGCTGATGCGCTGTTGTGCGAGCACGGCGCCGAGGTAGGCATCGTCAATGGGGGAGTTCACGGGCAGTCCGTTTTGGGCAACCGAGCATGATAAGTCGCTCAGGCTGTCAGTGCGATGGCGGGGCTTCGGTCGGTTCCGGTGCCAGCAAAGGGGGCACGGAAAGCGGTGCTTCGGCAGCGTCGTCCGTCTCGTCCGGCGCGACCGGCAAGTTCGTGCCGATCGCAGTCGCCACCATGTGATCGGCCAAGGTGTCGTACAGCGGCCGGCTGATCATTCGCGAGACCAGGCTGGCTAGCATGGCCGCCGCCATCAGGCTCAGCACCATCGCATGGCCGTCGACCATTTCCATGACGATGATGAATGACGTCAGCGGCGCCTGCGTGACCGCCGCCAGGAATGCTGCCATGCCCATGGCGATCAGCGCAGGGCCCATGTCGGCCTGTGCGATTTGCGCGACGGCACTGCCGATGCCGGCACCGATCGACAGCGACGGCGCGAAGATGCCGCCTGGCACGCCGCACCAGGCCGTGAGCCAGGTGGCGATGAACTTGAGCAAGGTGTAGAGCGGCGTGAGCGCGTCGTGGCCTTCGAGCATGCGTTTGACAGCCTCCGAGCCGGCGCCGAAGGTCACGCCGCCAGTGACCAGTCCGATGACGGCGATGACCAGTCCACCGACCGCCGCGAAGCGAATCGGATAGCGCGCCCGCAAAAGGTTGAGCCGTTCCGGCACACCGGTCAGCGAAGCGATAAGCAGCCGCGAAAAGAGCCCGCCCGCCACGCCGCTGATCAGCACGATCAGCAGGCCGGGCCCAAGCGAATCCCAGCCCAGCCGCGGCACCTTGATGATGCCGAAATAGCTCAGGTTGCCAAAGGCCGACACGGCCACCAGGCCGGCCAGCACGATGGCCGTCATGATCAGTCCGCTGGCGCGCGATTCGAGCCGACCCGACAGTTCTTCGATGGCGAACACCACACCGGCCAGGGGCGCGTTGAAGGCGGCGGCGATACCGGCGGCGCCACCGGCGATGAGCAATGCGCGCGTGTCGATGGCGCTGTGAGGCGACAGCCAGCGTCGTGCGTGCTGCATGACGCCGGCTGCGACCTGCACCGAAGGGCCTTCGCGCCCGAGCGACAGACCCGCAGCAAAACCCGTCATCGTGAGGGCGAGCTTGGCTGCGCTGAGCCGCAGCGAGACGAAGATGCGGCGCCGGTCTGGCGGCAATGCCGAATGCAATGCCGCCTTGACCTGCGGGATGCCGGACCCGCTGGCGCCAGCAAAGAAACTGCGTGTGGCCCACACGATGAACGCCGTCAGCAGCGGCGTGACGACGAGAACAGCCCAGGGCCACGCGGTGAAAAAGCGATGAAAGCCCTTGAAGGCCCAGTCGCTGGCGATCGTGATGCCGACGACCGAGAGGCCCGCCGCGATCGC
This sequence comes from Variovorax sp. RTB1, assembly GCF_035018765.1. Lineage (NCBI taxonomy): Bacteria > Pseudomonadati > Pseudomonadota > Betaproteobacteria > Burkholderiales > Comamonadaceae > Variovorax > Variovorax sp. RTB1. The sequence continues at coordinate 81,411 of NZ_JASJXG010000015.1, read as the reverse complement.
GTAGCTGAGCACGACGGCCCGATCGAGCCAGCGACGGCCGCCGGAAAGCTCGGCGCGCAGGTGCTGGAAAAAGTTGGGCTCGGCGTTCATCGACAACCGCAATTGTCACCCGTCAGTCACCACGACTTTGCGCGGCCCGGCGGCAGACGCATGGGGCACAATTCCTCTTTTCCTTCTCCTTCAATCCTTCATCAGGGGCAGTGCACATGGCATCGGTCAATAAAGTCATCCTCGTCGGCAATCTCGGGCGCGATCCCGAAAGCCGCACCTTTCCCAGTGGCGATCAGGTCTGCAACGTGGCCATCGCGACCACCGACAAGTGGAAAGACAAGTCCAGTGGCGAGATGAAGGAGGCGACCGAGTGGCACCGCCTCGTTTTCAACGGCAGGCTGGCTGAAATTGCCGCGCAGTACCTGCGCAAGGGCTCGCAGATCTACGTCGAAGGACAGATTCGGACCCGCAAGTTCACCGACAAGGAAGGCGTCGAAAAGTTCGCGACCGAGATCCGTGTCGACCAGATGCAAATGCTCGGTAGCCGGCAGGGTATGGGCAGCCCGCAAGGTGGTGGCGACGACGACGGCGGCTATTCGCAAGGTGGCGGCGGCGGCGGCTACGCACCGCGCGCTCCGGCGGCTGCGCCTCGCGCACCCGCTGCGGCGCCGCGCCAGGCGCCTGCCAAGTCGTCGTCCGGCTTCGACGACATGGACGACGATATTCCGTTCTAGATCGGACCTTTTAAAGCCGAGTGCTGCTTTTTTGACGTCGCTGCGTCTCAGGACGCCGGTGCGTCGACCGTTCGACCTTCGGCAATGAGCTCGGCGATGCGCGTCATGACCAGCGCCCCGCCCGGAGAGTAGGGATCGAAGTCCGGCCAGATGATTTTTGTCTGCGGATCCACGTCGGACAGGTTCACATGCGCCATGGACCACTCACCGTAGTGGCGCTTGGTAATGCTTTCGCAATGGATCAGCTCCAGGTCGGTGTGGCGTGGGTCCGCAAAGATGCGTGAATACAGGCGCGTTACCAGGCCACGCTCGCCTTCGAGCACCTGCAGGAACACCCCTTGGCCCTCGCAGAGCACGCCGGTAATACCGTTCTGCGTGTTCCAGGCGTGGGCCGTGCGCAAGATCGCGTCGGTCAGTGTGGTTGATTGCAGATCGACCACTTTGCTTACATAGATCAAACGTATGAGCACGATTTTTGACGTCTTTGTAGTGGGTGAACCGGGACGAAAAAGACAGCGCCAAGCCTCGAAGCATGGGTTTTTGCGCCACGAAGCAGACTAGCGGTTGGCGCGATCCCGTGTTCGACCGGGGGCATCGGCTCGGCGGGCACCTACTAATGCCTGGGGGAAAAATTCTCGCACCCGTTGGAAATCGCCGGTTCGGACCAAAATACAAGCCATGGCTTCGACATCCACCCCCCTTTCGATCCTCGATCTCTCCCCCATCACTGAAGGCAGCGACGCCGGGCAGTCGTTCCGTAATTCGCTGTCGCTTGCGCAGCTCGGTGAAAAGCTGGGCTACCGGCGCTACTGGCTGGCCGAACACCACGGCATGCCGGGGATCGCCAGCGCGGCGACGGCGGTGCTGTTGGCATACATCGGCGCGGGCACCTCTACCATCCGCATCGGCGCCGGTGGCGTCATGTTGCCGAACCATTCGCCGTTGGTGATCGCTGAGCAGTTCGGCACGCTCGAATCGCTCTATCCGGGCCGCGTCGATCTTGGCCTGGGCCGCGCGCCGGGCTCCGACCAGCGCACCGCGCAGGCGCTGCGGCGCAATCTGGAATCGGACTCGGACCAGTTTCCGCAAGACGTGGTCGAGTTGATGGATTTCATGTCGAAGGAGCCGCGGCAAGCCGTGCGCGCGGTGCCTGGTCAGGGGCTGGAAGTGCCGATCTGGATTCTGGGATCGAGCACCTTCGGCGCCCAGTTGGCGGCGCACCTCGGCCTGCCCTATGCCTTTGCGTCGCACTTTGCGCCGCAGCAAATGATGCAGGCGATCCGCATCTATCGCGAGACCTTCAAGCCATCGGCGCAGCTGCAAAAGCCGCATGTGATGCTCGGCTTCAATGTGTTCGTGGCCGACACCGATGCCGAGGCTGAATTCCGTGCCAGCTCATGGCAGCAAGCGTTCGTGAATCTGCGCAGCGGACGGCCGGGACGCCTGCCGCCGCCAGTCGAAGGCTATCGGCAACGCGTCGGCCCGTCGGAAAACGCGCTGCTCGATTCGGTGTTGTCGTGTTCGGCCGTCGGTTCGCCCGAGACGGTGCGCGCCGGCGTCGATGCCTTCATCGCGCGCACGGGCGCCGATGAATTGATGATTACCTCGCAGGTGTTCGACCATGCGGCGCGGCTGCGGTCTTACGAGTTGCTGGCGGGACTGCGCGAGACGGCGGCTGCCTGACTTGGCCGCGTGATCCGCTAGACGATCACGCCGCCGCCGAGGCACACGTCGCCGTCGTACACGACGGCTGACTGGCCGGGCGTCACCGCCCACTGCGGCGCGTCGAACGCCAGGCGAAACGCCTGGTCGGTGCCCTTGTCAAGCTCGCATGCCGAGTCGACCTGCCGATAGCGCGACTTCGCCGCATAGTCGCCTGTTGCGGGCGCAGCACCCGCCACCCAGCTCGCATCGTCGGCTTCCAGCAGATTCGACAGCAGCCATGGATGCTCGTGCCCCTGCACGACCCACAAGGTGTTGTGCTCGATGTCCTTGCGCGCCACGAACCACGGCGCGTGGTCGCCCGCACCGCGCTGCGCACCCTTGGCCTTGATGCCGCCGATGCCCAGGCCTTGCCGCTGGCCGAGCGTGTAGAAGCTCAGGCCCTGGTGCTCGCCGATAGTGCGGCCGCGCTCGTCCTTGACCGGACCTGGCGCCTTCGAGATGTAGCGATTGAGGAATTCGCGAAACGGCCGCTCGCCAATAAAGCAGATGCCGGTCGAGTCTTTCTTCTTCGCGTTGGGCAAACCGATCTCGTCGGCGATGCGGCGCACTTCGGTCTTGTGCAGCTCGCCGACCGGGAACAGCGTCTTCGACAGCTGCTGCTGGTTCAGGCGGTGCAAAAAGTAGCTCTGGTCTTTGGAGGCGTCGAGGCCTTTCAACAACTCGTGCTTTTGCGTCGCATCGTCGAAGCGGACGCGTGCGTAGTGTCCCGTCGCGATTTTCTCGGCACCGAGCCGCATCGCGTGATCAAGAAAGGCCTTGAACTTGATCTCGGCATTGCACAGCACGTCGGGGTTGGGCGTGCGGCCGGCCTGGTATTCGCGCAGGAATTCGGCGAAAACACGGTCTTTGTAGTCGGCCGCGAAGTTGACGTGTTCGATCTCGATGCCGAGCACGTCGGCCACGCTGGCGGCGTCGATGAAGTCGATGTTCGAGGAGCAGAACTCGCTGTCGTCATCGTCTTCCCAATTCTTCATGAAGATGCCGACGACCTCGTGGCCCTGCTGTTTCAGCAGGTGCGCCGTCACCGCGGAATCGACTCCGCCCGACAGGCCCACCACGATGCGCTGCTTTTTCAACATAGGGGAAGGATTGTCCCAGTGTTGCGGTGCACGGGGGCGCCGTGCGGATTTGTGATCAGGCCGTCGCGCGCTTGCGGGTTTCCTCTTCGACCAGGTCCTTCTTCGACAGCTTGCCGACGGCCGTCTTCGGCAGCTCTTTGCGCACTTCGAGGAATCCGATCATTTCGTGCTTGCCAAGGCGGTCTTTCAGGAAGGTCTTGAGCGCATCGAGTTCGAGCGGTTCCGCGTCAGCCTTGAGCACGACGAAGGCTTTGGGCGACTGTCCGCGGTACTCGTCGGGCACGCCGATCACGCAGACCTCCGCGACCGACGGATGCTCGTAGATGGCTTCTTCGAGCACGCGCGGGTACACGTTGAAGCCGCCGCACAGCAGCATGTCCTTGGTGCGGTCGACGATGTAGAGGAAGCCATCGGCATCGAACCTGGCGACGTCGCCACTGCGGAAGTAGCCGTCGGGCGTCATCGAGTCGGCCGTGGCGCCGGGGTTGTTCCAGTAGCCGAGCATCACGTTCGGCCCTTTCACGCACAGCTCGCCCGGCTCGCCGGTGGCGACCTCTTCGCCGGAGCCGTCGAGCGCCAGCAGCTTGATGAGGATGCCCGGCAGCGGCATGCCACACGAGCCCGCCTTGCGTGCACCGCGTGCCGGCGTGAAGGTGCCCGAGGGCGAGGTCTCGGTCATGCCCCAGCCTTCGTTCAGGTGGCAGCCGGTCATCTCGAAGAAGCGCTGCTCTACCTCGACCGGCAGCGGTGCGCCGCCGGAGCCGCAGAACTTGAGCGAGGTCATGTCGGTCTCTTTGGCCTTGGGGTGCGACAGCATCGCCGTGTACATCGTCGGCACGCCCGGAAATACGCTGATCCTGCCCACCGATATCTCGCGCAGCACCGCGTCGATGTCGAACTTGGTGTGCAGTACCAGCGCGGCGCCGAGCCGCATGCCGAGCAGCATCGCCGCGCTCAGCGCGTAGATGTGAAAGAGCGGGAGCACGATCAAAAAGCGCTCCACGCCTTCGTCCAGGATGGGTGGATTTCCTTTGGTCGATTCGAGGTACTGCGCGCTCGCCGCACCCAGGTTGGCGTGGGTCAGCATTGCGCCCTTGGGAAGGCCGGTGGTACCGCCCGTGTACTGCAGCACGACGACTTCTTTCTTTAGGTCGCCGAGCGGATGCCGCACGACACCCGCGCCGTCGTTCTCGAGCAACTGCGCAAACGACATGTGCTTTTCGTCGACCGGCACCGGCGCCAGCATCCCGGCGCCCTGCAGCATCGCGCTGACCTTGTCGGGTGCGCCGCTGTATTCGGCGAGGCTGCCGACCACCAGCTTCTTCAGGCGCGAACTCGCCAGAATGCGCGCCATCTGCGGGTACAGCACGGCCAGGTCGAGCGTGACGAGGATGTCGGTCTGGCTGTCCTCGACCTTGTGCGCCAGCACGCGCTCGACATCGAGCGGCGAATAGTTGACCACCACGCCGCCGGCCTTCAGCACACCGAAAAACGCGATCGGATAGTGCGGCGTGTTCGGCAGGAAGAGCCCCACATGCACGCCCGGCTTCACGCCGAGTGCCTGGAAGCCCTTGGCCGCACGATCGCTCAACTCGTCCATTTCGCGGTAGCTGATGACGCGGCCCATGAACTCGATGCAAGAGTTGTCGGGCCAGCGTGCTGCGGCGTCTTCGAGAAACTGCGCGACCGGCTTGAGGGCCAGCTCGGCGTCCCAGCGCATGCCGGGCGGATACGACGTCGTCCAGGGGGTTTTTCCGGGCGTGGCGGCTTCTGTCATGTCGTCTCCAAAGGTCACTTCTTGAAGACCCCATTGTGGAAGCGCGTCTGGGTCGACAAGCGCCGCTGGGCTCGGGGCTTTCCCGTATGCGCGGCCGATAAATCCCGAACGTCTACAGCTTTTTCAGCGACGCGACGGACGTGTCGACATGCACCAGGTCCAGCGGAAAGCGCCGGCCGGCCAGGTAGTCGTCGATGCACTGCATCAGCAGTGGGCTGCGGTGGCGCTCGACGTTGCCGCGGAGTTCTTCCGCCGTCATCCACAGCGTGCGCACGATGCCGTCGTCGAGCGTGCGGTCAGCTTCGAAAGCGCCCAGCGTGCCTGCAAATGCGAAGCGCAGGTAGGTTACGTCGTCACCGTTCGTCTTGCGCGTGGCGCGCGCCATGTAGATGCCGACCAAGGCAGTCGGCACGAAGTGGTGCGCCGTTTCTTCGAGCGTTTCGCGGACGCATCCTTCGGCGGGCGATTCGCCTGGGTCGAGGTGGCCGGCGGGCGTGTTGAGCTTCAGTCCGTCGCCGGTGTGTTCTTCGACGAGCAGGAACCGGCCGTCGCGTTCGATCACGGCCGCCACGGTGACGTTGGGTTTCCAGCGCTCGGCCATGGTCATCGGGTCACTCCTGCACGTCTTTTCTCAATTCTTCTAGTTCGGCAGCAGTCGGCCTGGGGAGCACCAGCGTCACGGTGCAGCCGGCATTGGCCGCGCTGTCGATCTCGATCGTTCCGCCATGACGATGCACGGCGGTGCGCACCAGCAGCAAGCCCAAACCGACACCGTGCACGTCGGGGTGACTGTCGCGGTGGAGCCTGTTGAACGGCTGGAACAACTGCGACTGTAGCTCCGGCGGGATGCCAGGCCCCTGGTCCTGAACGCCAATGCGCCATGTCGGGCCGGAGTCAGCTTCGGCTTCGACAAGGCTGCAGCGCAGATCGGCGCCCGGTGGCGAGTACTTGAGCGCATTGCTCAGCACGTTGGTCAGCGCCCGGGTGAGCAAACTCCGGTCGGCGGTGCAGGGTGCGTCTTCCAGCGCAGTGGTCAGAAGCACCCGCACTTTGCGCTGCCGCGCCGCGATCCATGCGTCATCGATGGCCATCTGCATCAGCGCCACGAGATCGAGTATTTCCGCGCGGAACGGCTGGGCTTCGGCACGGGCGAGGTTGACGAAGCCATCGGCCAGTTCGAGCCCGGTTCGCGCATGGCGCTCGATGCGCTGGAACAGCGCGTCACCTTCGAAAAGTTCGGGGCGTGTGCGCGCCAACTCGATGGTGGTCAGTATCGACGCGCTCGGTTCGCGAATGTCGTGCGAGATGAAGCGCAAGGCTTCGTCGCGCTGGCCCTGAGCGCGGCGCATCTTGCTGATGTCGACCAGCGCCACCATCCAGCCGGCATGCGCGTTGGTATCGTCAAAGAACGGCACGCAGCGCAACAGCAACGAATGGCCCTTTGGGTCTTCGCCTTCGCCCATGATCGGCTGCACACCGTTCAACAAGGCGCCGGTCGGCATCATCGGGGCGCCCGTCGTGCGCCAGCGCAGGTCCGCGAGCAACCGGTGCGCATCGCGGCCGAACAGGCCGGTGGCATCGGTTTGCCAATATCGCTGCGCAGCGATGTTGGAGATCATCACTCGGCCGCGGCCGTTCAGAATCATCGTCGCGTCGGGCAGATGGTCGATGCCATCGCGCACGAAGCGATGCAGGTCGCGCATGCGCTGTGCGGCGGCCGATGTGGCGGCCATTTGCCGATCCAGAAAGTCGCCACGTCCCGGCCTCGGCGGCGGCAACGGCACCGTACCGCCCTTGAAATCGAGCGCCAGCTGCTCGGTTTCCCAACGCAGGTAACTCAGCGCGGCATACAGGCGCAAAAAGCTCCACAGCGGATAGACCAACAGCAAGCCCGCGAAGCCCGCCGCCGGCGCAAACTGAACGCCCACCCAGGGCCACGTCGCGTTCAGCCCGAGGCGCAGCGCGAGCATGGCGCCGATCAACGCGATCACGCCGACGGGCCGCAGCCAGAGCAGTCCGAAGAGCGCCACGGCGAGCGGCAAGAGGTTGTAGGCAAGGTCTTGCCAGATCGACGCGTCGACCACGCGCCGCCCGCGCAGCACGCCCTCGAGCACGTCGGCAAAGATCTGCACGCCGGGGGTGAGGCCGGTCACGCTAGGCGCCGTCGTGGCATAGGCATCACCCATGCCGACCGCGGTGGCGCCGACGAGCACGTACTTGTCCCTGAAAACATCGGGCGCGACGCGACCTTGCAGCACATCGACGTACGACACCGTGACAAAGGGCTGCTCGCCGCGCGCGAACACGACCAGCTCATGCTGCTCGCGCAGCCATGGCAAATTGCTTTCAATGGCCGGCAACGGCGGACGCGGCGGCGGCGCCTGGCCTTTTTCGTACGCCAGCGCGGCGTCGTGCAGCGCGACGACGAAGTGCGGCCAGGGGCGGCCCTCGAAACCTTCGCGCATGTAGACGCTGCGGGTGATGCCATCCTGGTCGAGCGACAGATGCGCATGGCCGACGGCATTGGCCGCACGGGCCAGCAGGGGCGTCGGCAGTAGTTCTTTCTGCGTTTGCTGGCCGACCGATTGCAGCGCCATCGGCAGCACCACACAACCGCTGTCCTGCATGGCCTGCGCCAGCACGGCATCGTCGGCGGCGTAAGTCGAATCCTGTTCCGGCAGCAGCAAGTCAAAGCCGATACAGCGCGGGTTTTGCGCCGCAATGCGCCGCAGCGCTTCGGCATGCAGGGCGCGTCGCCAGGGCCAGCGGCCGATGGCCGCGAGCGACTTTTCGTCGATCGCGACGATGACCACGTTGCCGGATGGTTTCTGTTCGAGCGGCGCGCCGGTGTTTTCTTGTAGCAGACGATCGAAGCGCGGCAGCGGCTGGGTCAGCGTGAGCTCGGTCACGAGTGCGAGCAGGCCGACAGTGAGCACCAGCCAGGCGCCGCGGCGACGCCAGTAGCGTTGAAGCGCTTTGCGGAACGGCGTTTGCGGTGCGGGGTCCGAGTCGCCGGGCAGCAAGGGCGCAGGCGTTGTCGCCATGGTGGAAAACGGGCCCGCGGCTCAGGGCCGGGCGAGCGGTTCGCCGTCGCCGCTGACGACGCCGCCGCCGGTCGAGGTCCGCACCACGCCGCCGATGCGCAGCAAACGTGGCGGCGAATACGGCCCTTCGGCACCCGATGCGTCGCGTGCCCGGAGTCGCACGTAGTAGGCGCCACGCTCGACGCCGTTGATGGTCCAGCGCGGCGCCTTCAGATCAGCTTCGAGGACGATTTGTCGGAAGGCCTCGTCTTTGGCGATCTGGCCGTGAAAGCTGTGACCCGCCACAGCGCTCCAGTTGAGCGTCGGGGAGTCGCCGGCATCCGCCACGTCCAGCGTGCCGACCTTGGGTGTCGCGATGAGCGAGAAGCGCTGGGGCGTCGCGAACGGGCCGTGTCCCGGGCCGGGCGTCTGCACCGAGGCCACACGCCAGTAGTAGTCGCCGAGCGGCAGCGTTGCCAGGCCGAGTCGGCAACGGGACAGCCCCGGCTGATCGACCTCGGGCTGCGAAAAATCAGCGCGGCTCGAAACCTGCAGATGGACTTCGGTGCCGGCCACTTCAGAGCACACGAGTTGCGCGGCCTCGCTGGTCACGCGTGCGTCGGGCGCGGGGCTTTGATACAGCGGTGGCACCGGGTGCGCGTGGACGCGGATGCTGCGTCTGGCCTCCGCGCCGGCCAGTCCTTCGGTGTCGACCGAGCGAATCCCCAGCATGTAGTCGCCATCGTCGAGCGCGACGAACTTCACTGCGCGGCCGGCGAACATGCCATCGCGCAGCACTTCGCGAAAGGTGTTGTCGCGGGCGATGCGGACTTCGTGGCGTGTGGACGCCTCGCTTTCGCCCAGGTCAAAGACGAGCTGGTCGGCGTCCTGGTACTCGGCTGGCAAGGCGGTGAGGTCCGGTGCGGCCGGTAAGGCGCGGCGCTCTCCAAATTTGCCCTTGCCGTCGACGAGCACGCCCTGGCCTGCGGTGATGGTGGTCTTTCGGGAAGCACCGCGCGCGGGCTTGCGCGCCTGCACCGCCACCGTGCCTTCGCTGACCGTGGTGCCGGTGCGGCCATCGACCCCGACAGCGACATCGAAGTGCGTGCCGCGTACGCTGGCCACGGCGCCGGGCGCATGGATTTCGAAGACGCGGCCCTTGGGTTGTTTGGAGACTTCGGACTCGACCTTACCGCCGCGCACGTCGATGATCGATTCGAAGCTGTCGGAGGCCGCGCCGCGCCGGCGCAGACGTTTGAGTTCGACGTCGGAACCGGCCAAAATGCGCACGATCGAACCGTCTGCCAGTCGAAGCAGAAGGTAGCCGTCTTCAGGCACCTTTATTTGTGCGCCTTCGACGAGGGTGTTGCCGATCGCCAGCGGCTCGGCAATGGCGCTGGCAGGTGCCGGCACGCCAAGCGCGCCTTTGGCCGGTTTGCGGCGCGGCGCGGCCGTATCAGCTGCTGCCGCGCTGATCGCTGTGGTCGAGCCCCTGACGAATTCGACCCGTGCGTTGATGGCAGCGGGCTTCATCAGACGCGCCGGAATCTGCAGCATCGTGCCGACGGCGATCTTGTTCGGGTCTTGAATGCGGTTGAGCTTTTGCAGCAGCGGCCATTGCTTGGGCGACCGCAGGTAAATTGCTGCGATCGATGGCAGGGTCTGGCCCTCTTCGACCCGATGGGTCGTGAACCCGTCGGGCCCACGTGCCCAACTCGGGCTCGCGGCCAGGGCGACCAGCGCTGCGGCCAACAGCGGCGCGGCGCAGGCGCCGCGCCATTGCACTCGCCTCATGAAGGCGTGCCGAGGGCGGTGCGAACGTCTGAAAAGCTGTCGGCCTCCAGCGCTTCGAGCCGATAGCCAAGACCATAGATGGCCGACAGCAAAAAGCCGTTGGCCGGACGCAGGTCGAGCTTGCTGCGAAGGCGTGACACGTGAGTGTCGAGCGAGCGCGAAGCCGGTTCCGGCCCGAGTCCCCAAACGGCTTCACGCAAATGCTCGCGTGACAGCAGCCGGCCCATGTTCTGAAACAAGAAAAGCGCAAGTTCGTACTCGCGGTGCTTCAGTTCGACGGCCTTGTTGTTGACTTCGAGGCTGCGCGATTGTGGAAAGAAATGGTATGGCCCAAAGACCAGTTCCGACTCGAAATGCGCCGGATAGGCCCGGCGCAACAGCGCCTGCACGCGGGCCTTGAGCTCGCCGACGCGGATCGGTTTGACCATGAAGTCGTCGGCACCGGCGCCGAGGCCTTCGACCATGTCGGCCTCTTCGCGCCGGTTGGTCACGAACAGGATCGGTAGCCGGCTCGCGAGCTCTTCGCGAATCCAGCGCACGACTGTCGGGCCTTCGACGTCCGGCAGGCTCCAGTCGAGAACCAGCAAGTCGAAGGTCTGCGTCCGGAGGTCGCGTAACAGCGTCCTCGCGTCCGCATAGCCGTGGCATTCGTGGCCGATGCCATCCATCGTGTGTTGAATCAGCTCGAGCTGACCCGCTTCGTCGTCAAGCGCCGCAATTCTCATTTTTTGAGCTCCCTGCTAACCGATTTCTACTGACCTAATGCGGCCTTGAACCGCTGCGCGCATGTTAACGACGGGCCTCCTGGAACAACTGTTAACTACTCCACGGATAGATGACCGTGCGGATAACAAATGTCATCAGCCGAGAACTAGTGCGCTTTGGCTATCTTGGTTTCCCAACATAGCCAGGGCAGCCAGCGCAACGCCATGATGTGCGGCCCTGTCAGTCGCGCGTCCCGTGCAATCTGCCCGGGATAGACGTCCAGTTGCTATCATTTAAATAGCAATGGGAAGAGGCTGGCCGGGCGGTTTGGTGCTCTGGCGTCCGCGTAACCGCTTAGCCGCCGGGCCGGAGTCTTGCGGTAAGCTCTGCCCGCATTCCGCGACCCCTGCCCTGAGGAGACTTCTATGCTGATAGGCGTACCCGCCGAAACGACGGCGGGTGAAACCCGAGTGGCCGTCACCCCCGAGACGGTCAAGAAACTATCGGCACTGGGCCACAGCTTGCGCGTGCAGTCCGGCGCCGGCGTGGCAGCCAGCGTGACCGACGCGGCCTATGAGGCGGCTGGCGCCGAGATCGTCGATGCCGCGGGCGCCTACGCCGCGGAGATGGTTCTGAAGGTGCGCACGCCTTCCGACAGCGAAGCCGCCCTGATGAAGCCCGGCACGGTCCTCATCGGCATGCTCAACCCTTTCGACGCCACCGGCCTGCAGCGCATGGCCACGGCGGGCCTGACCGCCTTCGCGCTCGAAGCCGCCCCGCGCACCACGCGCGCCCAAAGCATGGACGTGCTGAGCTCGCAAGCCAACATCGCCGGCTACAAGGCAGTGATGATCGCCGCCGACAAATACCAGCGCTTCTTTCCGATGCTGATGACCGCCGCCGGCACCGTCAAGGCCGCCCGCGTGGTGATCCTCGGCGTCGGCGTAGCCGGCTTGCAGGCCATCGCGACGGCCAAGCGCCTGGGCGCGGTGATCGAGGCGTCAGATGTGCGCCCGAGCGTCAAGGAACAGATCGAGTCGCTCGGCGGCAAGTTCATCGAAGTCTCGTACGACACCGACGAAGAGAAGGAAGCGGCAGTAGGCGTCGGTGGCTACGCCAAGCCGATGCCTGCGAGCTGGCTGGCGCGCCAGCAGATCGAAGTGGCCAAGCGCGTGGCGCTGGCGGACATCGTGATCAGCACCGCGCTCATCCCCGGCCGCGCCGCACCGACGCTCATCACCGAGGACATGGTCAAGGCGATGAAGCCCGGCTCGGTGATCGTCGACATCGCCGCCGGCAAGGGACCGGACGGCGTGGGCGGCCTTACCGGAGGAAATTGTCCGATTTCCGAACCCGACAAGACGGTGGTCAAGCATGGTGTGACGATCGTCGGCGAAACCAACCTGGCGGCACTGTTGTCGGCCGATGCCTCGGCGCTCTATGCGCGCAACGTGCTCGACTTCGTGAAGCTGATCGTCACCAAGGACGGCGCGCTCAAGATCGACCTGGAAGACGACATCGTCGCCGCCTGCCGTGTGTCGCATGACGGCCTGGTCACCAAAAAATAACGAGGAGAAGCCATGGACCCCGTATCTCACACAGTCATCAACCTGATCATCTTCGTGCTGGCCATCTACGTGGGTTACCACGTGGTGTGGACCGTCACGCCGGCGCTGCACACGCCGCTGATGGCCGTGACCAATGCGATCTCGGCGATCGTCATCGTCGGCGCCATGCTGGCGGCTGCCCTCACCGTCACGCCGCTGGGCAAGACCATGGGCGTGCTGGCGGTGGCGCTGGCGGCGGTCAACGTCTTCGGCGGCTTCCTGGTGACCCGGCGGATGCTGGAGATGTTCAAGAAGAAAGAGAAGAAGACCGTGGCACCCGCAGGAGACAAGACATGAGCATGAATGTGGTCACGCTGCTGTACCTCGTCGCCAGCGTCTTCTTCATCCAGGCCCTGAAAGGCCTGAGTCACCCGACCACCTCGATCCGCGGCAACGTCTTCGGCATGAGCGGCATGGCGATCGCCGTGGTGACGACCATCGCGCTGGTGCACGGCCAGGCGCAGTCGCTCAACGTCGACTTCGGCCGCGGCCTGGCGTGGGTGCTGGGCGCGCTGGTGGTCGGCGGTGGTGTCGGCGCCTACATGGCGAACAAGGTCGAGATGACCAAGATGCCCGAGCTGGTCGCTTTCATGCATAGCATGATCGGCCTGGCAGCGGTGTTCATCGGTGTTGCTGCGGTCGCGGAACCGTGGGCCTTCGGCATCACGCCGCCGCCAGTGGCTGCCGTCGCGGCCGCCACGACGGCCGATGGCGCGGTGCTGGTCGACGGCTTCTTACGTTATGCGATTCCGTTCGGCAACCGGCTCGAGCTGTTCTTGGGCGCGGCCATCGGCGCGGTCACCTTCAGCGGCTCGGTCATCGCCTTCGGCAAGCTGTCGGGCAAGTACAAGTTCCGGTTGTTCCAGGGCGCGTCGGTCCAGTTCAAGGGCCAACACATGCTCAACCTGGTGCTCGGGTTGCTGATGCTGGTGCTCGGCCTGGTGTTCGTCGGCACCGAAAGCTGGATCGCCTTCTTCGCCATGCTGGCGCTGGCCTTCGTGATGGGCGTGCTCATCATCATCCCTATCGGCGGCGCCGACATGCCTGTGGTGGTGTCGATGCTCAACAGCTATTCGGGCTGGGCGGCGGCGGGCATCGGCTTCTCGCTGAACAACGCGATGCTGATCATCGCGGGCTCCCTGGTGGGCTCGTCGGGCGCGATCCTGAGCTACATCATGTGCAAGGCGATGAACCGCTCGTTCTTCAACGTGATCCTGGGCGGCTTCGGCGGCGAGGCCACGACCGCGGCCACCGGCGCCAAGGAGCAGCGCCCGGTCAAGAGCGGCAGCGCGGACGATGCGGCCTTCGTGCTGGGCAACGCCGAGACGGTGGTGATCGTGCCGGGCTACGGCCTGGCTGTCGCTCGCGCACAGCACGCGGTGAAGGAGCTTGCGCAGAAGCTGACTGACAAGGGCATCAAGGTCAAGTACGCGATCCACCCGGTGGCGGGCCGCATGCCGGGCCACATGAACGTGCTGCTGGCCGAAGCGGAAGTGCCATACGACCAGGTCTTCGAGATGGAAGACATCAACGGCGAGTTCGGCCAGGTCGACGTGGCGATCATCCTCGGTGCCAACGACGTGGTGAACCCCGCAGCGCACACCAAGGGCAGCCCGATCTACGGCATGCCCATCCTGGAGGCGTACAAAGCCAAGACAGTGATCGTGAACAAGCGAAGCATGGCGGCAGGCTATGCGGGCCTGGACAACGAACTGTTCTACATGGACAAGACCATGATGGTCTTCGGCGATGCGAAGAAAGTAGTCGAGGACATGGGCAAGGCGATCGAGTAGCCTGACGGCGAGCCACGAGCCCGAACGCGAGCACCGAACAAAGAGAGACACAGAGACATGACAGACCGCCCCTGGCTGAGCAGCTACCCGCAAGGCGTACCCGCCGACATCGACGCCTCGCGCTACGCGTCGCTTGTCGCGCTCATGGAAGAAAGTTTCACCAAGTACGCCGATCGCACGGCCTACAGCTTCATGGGCAAGGACGTCAGCTACGCCGAGACCGACAAGCAAAGCAAGGCGTTGGCGGCGTACCTGCAAGGCCTCGGCCTGGTCAAGGGCGACCGCGTCGCCGCGATGATGCCCAACTGCCCGCAGTACCCGATGGCCGTCGCTGCCATCCTGCGGGCGGGGCTGATTCTGGTGAATGTGAATCCGCTCTACACGCCGCGCGAGCTCGAGCACCAATTGAAGGACTCCGGTGCCAAGGCGATCGTGATCATGGAGAACTTCGGCGTCACGCTGCAGCACTGCATCGCGTCAACGCCGATCAAGCACATCGTGCTCGCGTCGATGGGCGACCGGCTCGGCTTTTTGAAGGGTGCGCTCGTCAACTATGTGGTGCGCAACGTCAAGAAGCTCGTGCCCGACTTCAATCTGCCGACTGCGGTGCGCTTCAACGATGCGCTCGACCAGGGCGCGGCCCGGACATTCCAGCCCGTGACCATCGGGCCGGACGATGTCGCGGTGCTTCAGTACACCGGCGGCACCACCGGCGTATCGAAGGGCGCGGTGCTGCTGCATCGCAACGTGATCGCCAACGTGCTCCAGTCAGAAGCCTGGAACGACCCTGTCATGCATCGCGTGCCCAATGGCGAGCAGCCGACCAGCGTGTGCGCGTTGCCGCTGTATCACATCTTCGCGTTCACGGTGAACATGATGCTGGGACTGCGCACCGGCGGCAAAGTGATCCTGATCCCCAATCCGCGCGACATGGCTGCCACGCTGAAGGAGTTGTCCAAGCACACCTTCCACAGCTTCCCTGCGGTCAACACGCTCTTCAACGGACTGGCCAATCATGCGGACTTCAATACCGTCAACTGGAAGAATCTGAAGGTGTCGGTCGGTGGCGGCATGGCCGTGCAGGGCGCTGTCGCCAAGCTCTGGCTCGAGAAAACCGGCTGCCCGATTTGCGAAGGTTACGGCCTGTCGGAAACCTCGCCGTCGGCCACTTGCAACCCGACCACCAGCACGTCCTACACCGGCACCATCGGCCTTCCGCTGCCCAGCACCTGGCTCAAGCTGCTCGACGACGACGGCATCGAAGTGCCGGCCGGCGAGCGGGGCGAAATCGCCATCA
Organism: Variovorax sp. RTB1; assembly: GCF_035018765.1. NCBI lineage: Bacteria > Pseudomonadati > Pseudomonadota > Betaproteobacteria > Burkholderiales > Comamonadaceae > Variovorax > Variovorax sp. RTB1. Next base: position 65,886 of record NZ_JASJXG010000015.1, on the reverse strand, counting down.
AGGGCCCGCAGGTGATGGCGGGCTACTGGCAGCGGCCCGATGAAACAGCCAAGGTCATGACGCCCGATGGCTATCTCAAGACCGGCGACATCGGCACCGTCGATGCGCAGGGCTTCTTCAAGATCGTCGACCGCAAGAAAGACATGGTGCTGGTGAGCGGCTTCAACGTCTACCCTAACGAGGTCGAAGACGTGGTGGCCACGCTGGCCGGCGTGCTCGAATGCGCGGTGGTCGGCGTGCCGGACGAGAAGACCGGCGAAGCGGTCAAGCTGGTGATCGTTCGCAAAGACCCGACGCTGACGGAAGACCAGGTCAAGGAGTTCTGCCGTGCCAACCTCACCGGCTACAAACAGCCGCGCGTGATCGAATTCCGTACCGACCTGCCAAAAACGCCGGTCGGCAAGATCCTGAGACGCGAACTGCGCGACGCCAAGAAGCCGGCTGCGGCCGTCTGACCGCCCTCCGGTAACAGGAACGGAAACGCGCGTCGGTCGGCCGGCACTGGTCTTGCATCAAGACGATCGATGTTCCGTTTCATTCTCACGCGCCTGAGCCTTTTGGTGCCGACCTTCATCGGCATGACGCTGCTCGCGTTCTTTTTGATTCGTCTGGTGCCCGGTGACCCGATCGAAACGCTGGCCGGTGAGCGCGGCATCGACCCGGCGCGCCATGCGGAACTGCTGAAGGCCTATGGCTTCGACAAGCCTCTGATCGCGCAATACGGCATCTACATCGCACGGGTGCTGCACGGCGACCTGGGCAAATCGGTCATCACGCAGGAGCCGGTCATGAGCGAGTTCTTGTCGCTTTTTCCTGCCACGGTAGAGCTTGCGCTGTGTGCCATCGTCTTTGCCCTGGTGCTCGGAATTCCAGCCGGGATCCTGGCGGCAGTACGACGAAATTCCATCTTCGACCACGGCGTGATGGCGGTGTCGCTCACTGGCTATTCGATGCCGATCTTCTGGTGGGGCCTGCTGCTCATCCTGTTCTTTTCGGTGCAACTGGGATGGACGCCGGTGTCGGGACGCATCGCCGTCCAGTATTTCATCGAGCCGAGCAGCGGCTTTCTGCTCATCGATTCGCTGCGGGCCGGCGACGTCGACGCTTTCTGGTCGGCACTGCATCACCTCATCCTGCCGACCATCGTGCTCGGCACGGTGCCGCTTGCGGTCATCGCGCGCATGACGCGTTCGGCCATGCTCGAAGTGCTGGGCGAGGACTACATCCGCACTGCGCGCGCCAAGGGCTTGTCGCGTTTTCGCGTGGTCGCGCTGCACGCGTTGCGCAACGCGCTGATTCCGGTAGTCACGGTCATCGGGCTTCAGGTCGGCGTGCTCTTCACGGGCGCCATCCTGACCGAGACGATCTTCTCGTGGCCCGGTGTCGGCAAGTGGTTGATCGAGGCGATCGGTAGGCGCGACTATCCGGTGTTGCAGGGCGGCATGCTGCTGCTGGGCGTCATCGTGATGATCGTTAATCTGCTGGTCGACGTGGCCTACGGCGTCATCAATCCGCGTATCAGGCAGTCGCGCTGACATGGCCTTGTCCACCTCTTCTTCGCCCATCCTCGTGATGACCGCACCGCCCGGGCCATGGCGCGAGTTCTGGGCCGCGTTCTCGGCGAACCGGGGCGCTGTGATGGGGCTCGTCGTCATCGTCGTACTGTTGTTCGTTGCCTTGGCGGCTCCGCTGATCGCACCGCACGCGCCCAACCTCACGAACAGCGCCGCATTCTTGCGGCCACCGTTCTGGCAGCAGGGTGGCTCCATCACGTACTTCCTCGGCACCGACGCCATCGGCCGCGACATCCTGTCGCGCCTCATGTTCGGCGCGCGCCTGTCGTTGTCGATCGGCATCGCGGTGGTGGCGATGTCGGTGATCGTGGGCGTCTCACTCGGCCTCATCGCGGGCTTCTTTCGTGGCGTCGTCGAGATCGCGATCATGCGGGCGATGGACATCGTGCTGACCTTGCCGAGCCTGCTGCTGGCCATCGTGGTGGTGGCGATTCTTGGGCCGGGGCTCGTCAACGCGATGCTCGCGGTGGCGATCGTCGTGCTGCCGCATTACGTGCGCATCACGCGGGCGGCGGTCATCACCGAAGTTTCGCGCGACTACGTGACGGCGGCACGCGTCAGCGGTGCCAGTACCTTGCGGCTCATGTTCAGCGAGGTGCTGCCCAACTGCGCGGCGCCGCTGATCGTGCAGGCGTCTCTCGGCGTCTCGACGGCCATCCTCGATGCGGCGGCGCTCGGCTTTCTCGGCCTCGGTGCGCAGCCGCCATCGCCCGAGTGGGGAACGATGCTGGCCGACGCGCGTGAGTTCGTGTTGCGCGCGTGGTGGGTCGTGACGTTTCCGGGGCTGGCGATCCTGATCGCTGTGCTCGCCTTCAACCTGCTGGGCGACGGGCTGCGCGATGCGCTCGACCCGAAGTTGAAACGATGAGCCTGCTCGACATCAAAGAGTTGCACGTCGACTTCCCCACGCAGGGCGGCGTGCTGCATGCCGTCGACGGCGTGAGCCTGACGGTCGACGAAGGCGAGGTACTCGGCATCGTCGGCGAATCGGGCTCGGGCAAGAGCGTCACGATGATGGCGCTGATGGGCCTCATCGCCTACCCCGGCCGCGTGCAGGCGGCGCACATGCGCTTTGCCGGCAACGACCTGCTCGGCATCTCCGACAAGGCGCGCCGCAACCTGGTCGGCAAGGATGTCGCGATGATCTTTCAGGACCCGACGACCAGCCTCAACCCCTGCTTCACTGTCGGCTTCCAGCTGATGGAAACCTTGCGGCTGCATCTGAAGCTCGACAAGCGTGCAGCCAAGACACGCGCCATCGAGCTGCTCGAACAGGTCGGCATTCCGGCGGCGGCGACGCGCATCGACAGCTACCCGCATCAGCTCTCGGGTGGCATGAACCAGCGCGTGATGATCGCGATGGCGATCGCCTGCAACCCTCGCTTGCTGATTGCCGACGAGCCGACCACCGCGCTCGACGTGACCATCCAGGCGCAGATCCTCGACCTGCTGCGCAACCTGCAAAAAGAGCGCGGCATGGCGCTGGTGCTCATCACGCACAACATGGGCGTGGTGGCCGACATGGCGCAGCGCGTGGCGGTCATGTATGCGGGCCAGGTGATGGAAGAGCAGCGCGTCGACCGACTCTTCAGCACCCCGCAACATCCGTACACCGAGGCATTGCTGGCGGCGTTGCCGGAACGCGCTGCGCCGGAAGGTCGGCTCGCCACGATCGCTGGCATGGTGCCCGGCGTGCACGACCGCCCTGCGGGCTGCCTTTTTTCGCCGCGCTGCGTCGACGCGACGGCCAACGCTTGCGCGGTGCGGCCGGCGTTGCAAGCGTTTCAGGACGCACAGGTGCGTTGCCACTTTCCGTTGGGCGACGCAGATCGGTCGATTGCCATCATGGATGACCGTTCGCGCGCAGTCGAGGCGCTGTCATGAGCGCCGCCGAGCCCGATTTGAAATCGATGACGACCGAACCCTCGTCGAGCGAAACCGTGGTCGAGGCGGTCGACCTGAAGCGCGTCTACGAGGTGCGGCGCGGGTTGTTCCGTGCGCCTGCGAAATTGCAGGCCGTCGGCGGCGTTTCGTTCAGGCTGGCGCGCGGCCGCACGCTCGCGGTGGTCGGTGAATCGGGGTGCGGCAAGTCGACGTTGGCACGCATGGTGTCGTTGATAGAAAAGCCGACATCGGGCCGCCTCACGTTGATCGGTGTCGACGCGGTCGACCCGCCGCTCGACCGCAAGCGTGAGCTGCGCCAGGCCGTGCAGTTGGTGTTCCAGAACCCATTCGGCTCGCTCAACCCACGCAAGAAGATCGCAGCCGTACTAGAAGACCCGCTCGCCATCAACACGGCGTTGAGCAAGGCCGACCGTGCCGCCAAGGCGCGCGACATGTTGGCGCGTGTCGGCCTGCGGCCCGAACATGCCAACCGATATCCGCACATGTTCTCCGGCGGCCAGCGGCAGCGCATCGCCATCGCGCGGGCACTCATGCTGGAGCCGCGGCTGCTGGTGGCAGACGAGCCGGTGTCGGCGCTCGACGTGTCGATCCAGGCGCAGGTGTTGAATCTGCTGGCGGACCTGCAGGCCGAGCTCGGGCTCGCATACCTTTTCATTTCGCACGACCTGGGCGTGGTGCGGCACATCGCGCACGATGTGCTGGTCATGTACCTCGGCCACGCTGTGGAGCAGGGGCCTAACGCGCGCATCTTTGCGCGTCCGCTGCATCCCTACACGCAAGCGCTGCTGGCATCCACGCCGGGGCTCGCGACCGCGCGCATCGTGCTGCAGGGTGAGTTGCCGTCGCCGCTCGATCCTCCGGCCGGTTGCGTGTTCAGCACGCGCTGTGGGCACGCTACCGAACGCTGCCACATCGAGCGCCCGCTGCTGCGCGCACTCGACGAGCGCATGGTGGCGTGCCACTATGCCGAGAAGTTCATCGATGGGCCGGTCGCGGTGCAGATCGCGCGCTCGCCGATGGCGTTCTGAATTCGCTGAGTCACCACGTCACTTCGTGACCCGTTTTGTCGTTCAGTTTTTTGAGAAGGAGATCCCATGAAGAATGTTCGTCTCGCATCGGTGCTGCTGCCGATGGCCTTTGCCCTCACTTGCGGCGCTGCGGCCGCCAAGACACTGGTCTTCTGTTCCGAAGGCAGCCCCGAGAATTTCTACTCGGCAGTCAACACGACCGGAACCTCGTTCGACGTGACCACACAGGTCTACAACAACGTGGTCGACTTCGAGCGCGGCGGCACCAAGGTGTTGCCCAGTCTGGCCGAGAGCTGGACCATCTCACCCGACGGCACCGAGTACACCTTCAAGCTGCGCAAGGGCGTGAAGTGGCACACGACGAGCAAGAACTTCAAGCCGACGCGCGACTTCAACGCCGACGACTTCATCTTCTCGATCGAGCGACAGTGGAAAGAGAACGACCCGTACTTCAAGGTCACGAGCCAGAACCACTCGTACTTCAACGACATGGGCATGCCCAAGCTTTTGAAGACGGTCGACCGCATCGATGACTACACGGTGAAGATCGTGCTGAACAAGGCCGAGGCGCCGTTCCTGGCCAACCTCGCGATGCCGTACGCCGGTGTGCAGTCGAAGGAATACGCGATCGCGATGCTGAAGGCCGGCACGCCTGAAAAGATCGACCAGGACCCAATCGGCACCGGCCCGTTCTACCTGGTTCAGTACCAGAAAGACGCCATCGTCCGCTTCAAGGCGTTCCCGCAATATTGGGGCGGCAAGGCAAAGATCGACGACCTGATCTTCTCGATCACGCCCGATGCGTCGGTGCGCTGGGCCAAGCTGCAAAAAGGGGAGTGCCATGTGATGCCGTATCCGAATCCGGCCGACCTCGATGCGATCCGCAAGGACCCGAACGTGCAGGTGCTGGAGCAGGCAGGCCTCAACGTCGGCTACCTTGCGTACAACACGACCAAGAAGCCGTTCGACGACGTGCGCGTGCGCAAGGCCATCAACATGGCGATCGACAAGAAGGCGATCATCGACGGCGTCTACCTGACGACCGGCGTCGCCGCCAAGAACCCGATTCCGCCGACCATGTGGTCTTACAACGATGCGGTCAAGGACGATCCCTACGATCCCGCTGCTGCCAAGAAGCTGCTGGCCGAAGCCGGTCTCGCCAACGGCTTCACGACCGACCTGTGGGCCATGCCGGTGCAGCGCCCCTACAACCCGAACGCCAAGCGCATCGCCGAACTGATGCAGGCCGACCTTGCCAAGATCGGCGTCAAGGCCGAGATCAAGACCTTCGAATGGGGTGAGTACAGGAAGCGCATGCAGGCCGGCGAGCACCAGATGGGCATGCTCGGCTGGACGGGCGACAACGGCGATCCGGACAACTTCATGTACACGCTGCTGGGTTGCGCATCGGCGCAGTCGAACGGTTCCAACGTCGCCAAGTTCTGCTATCAGCCCTACGAAGACCTGGTGGTCAAAGCCAAGAACGTGCCCAAGCAGGCCGATCGCGACGCGCTCTATAAAAAGGCACAGGTCATTTTCAAGGAACAAGCACCTTGGTTCACCATCGCCCACGCCGTGCAGTTGAAGCCGGTACGCAAGGAAGTCGTCGACTTCAAGCTGAGCCCCTTCGGCCGTCACACTTTCTATGGCGTCGACATGAAGTGATGGCGCAAGCCACGGCGGAAGCGACCGCGAACGTCGGGGTGCTCTGATGCCGACGGCCATCCTGAGTGCGCTGCCCGAAGAGCAGCACGGCCTGCGCGAGCAGCTCGAAGAAGCGATGCATGTCCGGCATGCGGGCCGCGATTTCCACACCGGCCGCTGGCACGGCAAGCCGGTGGTGCTGGCGCTGTCGCGCATCGGCAAGGTCGCCGCGGCAACCACGGCGACGGCGCTGATCGAACGCTTCGGTGTTCGACGTATCGTGTTCACCGGTGTGGCCGGCGGTTTGCACCCAGACGTGCGGGTCGGCGACACCGTCATCGGCACAGCGTTTCTGCAGCACGACATGGATGCATCGCCACTGTTCCCGCGCCACGAGGTGCCGCTCTACGGCCGTTCGCGCTTCGCCGCCGACGAAGAGTTGGTCGACCTGCTCGCGATGGCCGCAGGCGCCGTCTCGACCGGCGTGTTCGACGCCGCGACACGCGCCCGCTTCAGCCTCGGCGGCATGCGCATCCACAAAGGATTGCTGGTCAGCGGCGACCGCTTCGTTTCAGCCGCGCATGAAGCGCTGACCCTGCAGCGCGACCTCCCCGAAGCCCTCGCCGTAGACATGGAGGGCGCAGCGGTAGCCCAGGTCTGCCACGACTACGCCATCCCCTTCGCCGCAGTCAGAAACATCTCCGACCGCGCCGACGAAACGGCCCACGTCGACTTCCCCGCGTACCTCTCCCAAGTCGCCGGCAAGCAAGCCAGAGCCCTGATCGGCGCCCTGCTCCCCTTGCTCGACTAACGTCCCGGTATCAGTTCAGGAACACCGCAGCACCGGCTCGCCCGGCCGCTGGTGTTGCCCCCGGTCAGGGGGTGGGAGCGGCGACACGAAGTGCGCAGCGACCTGGGGGCGAGCTCAACTCAACCAGCCCTTGCGCCCGAAGTACCACATCGGTCCCAGGGCACTGGCGATCATGAAAGCCACGACATAGGGGTAGCTGAGCGTGGGGCCGAGCCATTCCAGTTCCGGGAACTTCATGTTCATGCCGTAGATGCTGGCCACCAGTGTCGGCGGCAGCAGCGCCACGCTCGCCACGGAAAAAATCTTGATGATCTTGTTCTGGTTGATGTTGATGAAACCGACGGTCGCATCCATCAGGAAGTTGATCTTGTCGAACAGGAACGCGGTGTGGTTGTCGAGCGACTCGATGTCGCGCAGGATCTGCCGCGCTTCTTCGAATTGCTCGGCGTTCAGCATCTTGCTGCGCATCATGAAGCTGACCGCGCGGCGCGTGTCCATCACGTTGCGCCGAATGCGGCTGTTCAGGTCTTCGTGGCGTGCGATCTCGCCAAGCACTTCGCTTGCCAGGTCGTCGGTCATCTTGCCGGCCAGCACCTGTTCGCTGACTTTCTTCAGTTCGTCGTAGATGTTTTCCAGTGTGTCGGCGGAGTATTCGGCGTCGGCGTCGAACAGTTTCAGCAGCACTTCCTTGGCGTCTTCGATCAGCCCCGGTGCGCGGCGCGCGCGCATGCGCAGCAAGCGGAACACCGGCACGTCTTCGTCGTGTATCGAGAACAGCACGCCGCGGCTGCGCAACTCGCTGTTGTGCTGGTTCAGGATGAAGGCGACGCGCACCGAGCGCGGGTCTTCGTCGTCATCGATCAAAAAGTCGCTGCGAATATGCAGTTCGCCGTTGTCTTCTTCGTAGAAGCGGGCCGACTCTTCAATGTCCTCGTCCATCGCGTCTTCGGGGATGGAGAGGCCGTAATACTGTTTGATCCAGCGCTTTTCGTCGACCGATGGCGACTCTAGGTCGACCCAGATCGGCTGGAATTTCGACAGCTCTTCGAGCGACTCGATTTCTTCCTGGACGAGGCGCCCGTTGGCGAGCGTAAAGATATTGAGCATGGGCTCACTCCCGTGGATGGACTGTGCGGTTGAACGAGGGCGGGGCGCTTCCGAATCCCTCGATCGACACGCGCGTCAAACGGGAACCGAAAGCTGCCAAGACGGGTAGGTTTCCAAGGCGGAGTCTCCGGTTACAGCAAGGCGCGAATTATGTCACCGGGCCCGTCATGTAACGGTCACGCATCTGGATGGGCATCCAGTAAAATTGCGCCAATGCAGACCGTGGCGCCGACCCTTCTCCCTCCGCATCTTTCAGCGCATGGCGCGGTACCGACCACGCAGGCAGAGCGGCTCGCTGCGGCGCTGACCGACCTGAACGATGAACAGCGGGCAGCGGTCGAGCACGGTGTCTATGCGGCATTTGGCGAACCTGCTTGCGACGACCGACCACTGCTGGTTATCGCCGGTGCCGGCTCGGGCAAGACCAGCACGCTCGCGCACCGCGTGGCGCGGCTCATCGCGCAAGGCACCGATCCGCAGCGCATCCTGCTGCTGACGTTTTCACGTCGTGCCGCGCAAGAGATGGAGCGCCGCGCCGGCCAGGTCGTGGCACGGGTGTTCGCACTCAAGTCGGAGGTGCCGCCGGCGTTGCCTTGGGCCGGCACCTTTCACGGCATCGGCGCGCGACTGTTGCGCGAATACGCGGCGCACATCGGACTGAACGACAACTTCACCATCCACGATCGCGGCGATGCGGAAGACCTGATGGGTTGGGTCCGGCATGAACTCGGGTTGTCGAGCAGCACCCGACGCTTTCCGCACAAGGGCACCTGCCTGTCGATCTACTCTCGCACCGTCAACACCTGTGCCTCGCTGGGCGACGTGCTGGAGCAGGCGTTTCCGTGGTGTGCCGAATGGGAGGTCGAACTCAAGCGCTTGTTCGGCGCTTATGTCGAGGCCAAGCAGCAGCAGAACGTGCTCGACTACGACGACCTGCTGTTGTACTGGGCCGGCATGGTCGCGGAGCCCACGTTGGCTGCGCAGGTCGGCGCGCGTTTCGACCACGTGCTGGTCGACGAGTACCAGGACACGAACCGCTTGCAGGCGTCGATTCTGATGGCGCTCAAGCCCGATGGCCGTGGCGTGACAGTGGTCGGCGACGACGCGCAATCGATCTATTCGTTTCGGGGCGCCACGGTGCGCAACATCCTCGACTTTCCGACGCAGTTCACGCGCCCGGCGCGCATCGTCACGCTGGAACGCAACTACCGCTCCACGCAGCCGATCCTCGACGTGTCGAACGCCGTCATCGCACAGGCGGCCGAGCGGCATGCCAAGACGCTGTGGACCGACAAGGCTTCGGCCGGCCGGCCTCAGCTGGTGCTGGTGCCCGACGAAGCGCAGCAAGCGCGCTGGGTGGCCGACCGCGTGCTCGCGCACCGTGAGGGCGGGCTCGCGCTCAAGTCGCAGGCGGTGCTCTTTCGCACCTCGACGCACAGTGCGGCGCTGGAGCTCGAACTGGCGCGGCGCAACATCCCGTTCGTCAAATACGGCGGCCTCAAGTTTCTCGAAGCCGCGCACGTCAAAGACCTCCTCGCGGTGCTGCGCTTTGCCGAGAACCCGCGCGGCCGGATGGCGGGCTTCCGCGTGACGCAGATGATTCCGGGCATCGGGCCGGCGACAGCAACACGCCTGCTCGATGCCATGGACGTGGCCGCCGACCCCGGCGCCGCGGTAAAGGCATTCATGCCGCCCGCTGCAGCGCAGGTCGAATGGCAACGCTTTGCCGAAACGTACGCCGCCTTGCGTGAGTCGTCGCTCAGCTGGCCAGCCGATATGGAACTCGCATTGCGCTGGTACATCCCGCACCTCGAACGGCTGCACGACGACACCTCGGGCGTGCGACGTGGCGACGTCGAACAGCTGGCTCGGCTCGCCTCCGGTTATGCCTCGCGCGAGCGATTTTTGACCGAGCTCACGCTCGATCCGCCCGAGGCCACGAGCGATCGCTCTGGGCCACCGCTGCTCGACGAGGACTATCTGATCCTGTCGACCATCCACTCGGCCAAAGGCCAGGAATGGAACTCGGTTCACGTGCTCAATGTGGTCGATGGCTGCATGCCGGCCGACGTCGCTCAGGGCGCGCAGGAGCTCGAGGAAGAGCGGCGGTTGCTTTACGTTGCCATGACGCGGGCGCGCGACCATTTGCACCTGCTCGTGCCGCAGCGCTTTTATGTCACGCAGCAGGCCGTAAGGGGAGATCGCCATCTTTACGCCGGGCGCACTCGCTTCATTACCGCGGCCGACACGGCACGGTTCGAGCAGGTGACATGGCCGGCACCGCCTGCGAGGGCGCCCGCGGTGCCGCCACCCGCCGCGACCATCGATTTGCTGAGCCGGATGCGGGCGAGCTGGCGCTGATCCCCTGCCGGCGGCATGGCGATGTAACGACGACCGGGCTTTGATTTGCGGCTGAATCGAATCGCCGACCAATGCGGGCGCACACGGACTGCTATGAATTAGATAGCGCACAAATGTGTCCCCAAAGTCACCCCAAATGTTGGGGAAAGAGAGGGATTGCAATGCCTCGGCAACGTGGGCATAGTGAATCGAACCCACCCTCTTTCTGCCTCGGGCTCCACCTCACTCCCCAGCAATCCTCCCGTTTCTGTACCGGTGCCATTCCGTTTCCGCCGGCCACTTTCCATCCCGGAATGCTGGCCATTTCTGCAACGTTTCCCAGGAGGTCATTCATGAATCTGACGATCAGCGGCCATCACCTCGACGTCACTCCCGCATTGCGAAGTTATGTCACGAGCAAGCTGGACAGGATCACCCGGCACTTCGACCAAGTGGTCGATGTGAAGGTGATCCTCACGGTGGAAAAGCAGAAGGAAAAGGAACGCCGGCAAAAGGCAGAGTGCAACATTCACGTCAAGGGCAGCGACATGTTCGCCGAGTGCAGTAACGCTGATCTGTACGCCGCTGTCGATGAATTGGTCGACAAGCTCGACCGCCAGGTGGTGCGCCACAAAGACCGTCTGCAAGATCATCATCATGAAGCGCCTAAACGTGTGATGTAGTTCTCCTTTGGGTAAATCCTCTTGCATGATCGAGGACCGCCAATCTAGCGGCCCTTTGCTTTTTTCGGGGCCAGTGCATAATCGCCCCCGCCCTGCCCCACAATGAATCGCCTCGCGTCCATCCTGCCACCCGCCCAAGTGCTCGTGAGCGTTGACGCCACCAGCAAAAAACGTGCTTTCGAAGAAGCCGGCTTGCTGTTCGAAAACCTCCACGGATTAGGCCGAGCCCTCATCACCGACAGCCTCTTTGCCCGCGAACGGCTTGGCTCAACCGGCTTGGGTCATGGGGTCGCGATTCCGCATGGCCGCATCAAGGGACTCAAGTCGCCGATGGCGGCGGTGTTCCAGCTGGCCAATGCGATCGGTTTCGACGCACCGGACGAACAGCCGGTCGTGCTTCTCATCTTTTTGCTGGTGCCCGAAGCGGCGACGCAGAAACACCTCGAGATCCTCTCTGAAATTGCCGAGCTGTTGAGCGATGCCGCTTTGCGCGAGAAGATCAAGTCGAGCACCGACGCATCCGTCTTGCACGCACTCATCGCAGGATGGCAGTCGGCGCAGGTGGCTTGAACGCATCGGCAGCAGGACGGTCGCGCGCATGAAGCCGACCGTCATCAGCGCCGATGCGATGTTCGAGGAGTTTCGCGGCTCGCTTCGCTGGGAGTGGCTGGCGGGACTGGGAGCCTCGGAGCGCCAGTTCGACATCGAGGTCATCAGCCGCGCGCAGTCAGCGGCAGACCTGGTCGGCTACCTCAACTACATCCATCCTTACCGTGTGCAGATCCTCGGCGCCCGCGAGGTCGCCTACCTGACGCGCGGAACGCCCGAAGACTGCGCCCGCCGGATCGGCCGCATCGTGACACTGGAGCCGCCGATGCTGGTGCTGGCCGATGCCCAGAGCGCGCCGGACGAACTCCTGTCGATCTGCGAGCGCGCCCAGTTGCCGCTCTTTGCCACGCGCGAATCCTCGGCCTTCGTCATCGATCTGCTGCGCGCCTACCTGTCCAAGCATTTTGCAGAGCGCACGTCGATGCACGGCGTTTTCATGGACATCCTGGGGCTCGGCGTGATGATCACCGGCGAGTCGGGCCTCGGCAAAAGCGAGCTGGGCCTGGAGTTGATTTCCCGTGGCAATGGTCTGGTGGCCGACGACGCCGTCGATCTCTACCGGATCAACCAGAACACGCTCGAAGGCCGCTGCCCCGACTTGCTGCAGAACCTGCTTGAAGTGCGCGGCATCGGCCTGTTGGACATTCGCGCGATCTTCGGTGAGACGGCTGTGCGCCGGAAGATGCGGCTCAAGCTCATCGTGCATCTGGTGCGCCGCGACAGCTTCGAGCGCGACTACGAGCGCATGCCCTCGGCTCCGCTGACGCAAGATGTGCTGGGCATCGCGGTGCGCAAGGTCATCATCCAGGTGGTGGCAGGGCGCAACATTGCAGTACTGGTCGAGGCGGCGGTGCGCAATTCAATTTTGCAGCTGCGCGGCATCGACACCTATGCCGAATTCGTGGAGCGGCACCACAGGGCGATGGAGTCGGGCCGTCAGGACTAGCGTCGGCTGGCGCAGTCGGCGCAAAGGCCGTACAGCGACATGGCGTGGTCTTGCAGAATCCAGCCTTTGTCGAGAGAGATCATTTGCTGGCGCCGCTCGATCTCGGCGTCGTAGAACTCCTCGACCTTTCCGCACGATGTGCAGATCAAATGGTCGTGGTGCTTGCCTTCATTAAGCTCATAGACGGCTTTGCCGCTTTCGAAGTGGCTGCGCTCCAGGATTCCGGCTTGTTCGAACTGGGTCAGCACGCGGTAAACCGTGGCCAGGCCGATGTCGGAGTGCTCGTTGAGCAAAATGCGAAAGACGTCTTCGGCCGTCATGTGCCGCAGGCCGCCGGTCTGGAAGATCTCGAGAATCTTCAGGCGCGGCAAGGTGGCCTTCAGGCCGGTGTTCTTGAGTTCGTCGATGTTGGCCATGGTCGTTCCTGCGTGGGCCGTACGGAACGGGGTCCGCCGGGGGCCAGCCGCTACAATGCGCCGATCATATCGCTACCCTTTTCCCCCATGCTTGCCAATTCAAAAAGCCGCGTCTGGCTTATCGCCAGCGTCGCCGCGAGCCTCTGTCTGGGCGCTTGCACCAACCTCGGCACGCGAACCCGCGATGCGTTGAGCGCTGTCACGCCCTACAAGGTCGATGTGGTCCAGGGCAACTTCGTCTCCAAAGAGCAGGTCGAGCAGCTGAAGCCTGGCATGTCGCGACAGCAAGTGCGCGAAGTACTCGGCACCTCGCTGCTGACCGACGTGTTCCATGTCGATCGTTGGGACTACGTCTTCACCATTCGTCGGCAAGGCGTCGACGCTCAGCAGCGCCACCTGACTGTTTACTTCAAGGGCGAGGTACTCGACCGCTTCGACGGCGACACCATGCCGAGCGAAGAAGAATTCGTGGCGGCTGTCGATGCCCGCAAGCGCAGCGGCAAGGTGCCCGTGCTCGAAGCCAGTGAAGACCAACTCAGCAAGTTCGTGCCGGACAAGAGCATCAAGCCTGACGCATCTGCCGCTTCGCTGGCTCCGCTGCCGCCGAGCTACCCGCCGCTCGAATCCACCACCACCCGCTGACATGCGGCGTATCGCGATAGCTGGCGCCTCTGGTCGCATGGGCCGCATGCTCATCGAGGGCGTGCGCAACGCGCCTGACCTCGAACTGGCCGGCGCGCTGGATGTGCCGGGCTCCGAAGCCCTCGGCACCGACGCCGGCGCGTTTCTCGGTTTTGCGAGCGGCGTGCCGATCGTCTCTGATCTGCGCAATGGGCTCAAAGATGCCCAGGTGCTGATCGACTTCACGCGGCCTGAAGGCACCTTGGCGCACCTCGCGGTCTGCCGCGAACTCGGTGTGCAAGCGGTCATCGGCACGACAGGTTTCACCGACGCGCAAAAAGCGGAGATCGCCAAGATCGCCGAGGACATCGCGATCGTCATGGCGCCCAACATGAGCGTCGGCGTCAACGTCACCTTGAAGCTGCTCGAAATGGCGGCGAAGGCACTTTCGACCGGCTACGACATCGAGATCATCGAGGCACACCATCGCCACAAGGTCGATGCGCCGTCCGGCACCGCGCTGAAGATGGGCGAAGTGATCGCCGACGCGCTGGGTCGCGACTTGAAGGAATGCGCCGTCTACAGCCGCGAAGGCCTGACCGGTGAGCGCGACCCGTCCACCATCGGATTTGCCAGTATCCGCGGCGGCGACATCGTCGGCGACCACACCGTGCTCTTCGCCGGCACTGGCGAGCGCATCGAGATCACCCACAAGTCGGCCAGCCGCGCCACTTACGCGCAAGGCAGCTTCCGCGCTGTGCAGTTCCTTGCGCAGCAAAAGGCTGGATTGTTCGACATGTTCGACGTGCTCGGCCTGCGCTAGAAGGCATCGGGTGAGCGTTCTCGAGCTGCTGACCCAGGGCGATGGCGTCAGCCGCGCGGTGGCGGCGCTGTTGCTCGCGATGTCGGTGTCGAGCTGGGTCGTTATCCTGCTGAAAGCCTGGTTGTTGCGCAGCGGCACCCGCAGCGTGCTGCGTAGCATCGCCGCGTTCTGGCAGGCCACCACGCTGGCCGAGGCAGAGCAGAACCTCAAGTCGCTCGATCGTACGGCGCTGGTGTTGCCTGCGGTAACGGCTGTCAAAAACCTGGCTGTTGCGACTGCAACGAGCAGCACTACGCTCGGCGCGGCTGGTGATCGGTCGCAGCGGCTCACACGCGTGCTGCGCGACGCACTGCATGGTTCGCTTCGCCGACTGCAGTCGGGCCAGATCCTGCTGGCGACCGTCGGCGCCACGGCGCCCTTCGTCGGCCTGCTCGGCACCGTCTGGGGCATCTACCGGGCGCTGTCCGGTATTGCTGGGCAGACCGGTGGCTTCACGATCGACAAGGTGGCGGGTCCGGTCGGCGAGGCGCTGGTGATGACGGCTTTCGGCCTCGCGGTGGCGATCCCGGCCGTGCTGGCCTACAACGTGTTCGGTCGTGTGATCGGCCGCATCGAGGCCGAGCTCGAAGGCTTTGCGCACGACCTGCTCGGCACCTTTGGCGGCGTGGTAGCCCGGCGCGACGAAACGTTGCCGCCGGCGCGGCCGATGCCTGTCGCCTGACCCGCGGAATACGCAAATGGCCTTTGGTCGCATTTCGCTCGGAAGCAGCCACGGTGGCACCGGCGGGCAACGTCCGCTCTCCGACATCAACGTGACGCCGCTGGTCGATGTCATGCTCGTGCTGTTGGTGATCTTCATCATCACCGCGCCGCTGATGGCCAGTTCGATCAAGCTCGATCTGCCGCAAACCGATGCCGGCCAACCGAACGACACGCCCAAGTTCGTGAGTCTGTCGGTCGACGCGGCCGGCAAGGTGTTCTTGAACGACCAGGCGGTGAGCGATGACGAACTCGCGAGTCGCTTGCAAAAAGCCGCCGCCAACAGCCGCGACACCGAGGTGCAACTGCGTGCCGACCATACGGTTCCGTACGGCAAGATCGTCGAGCTCATGGGCATCGCGAACAAGGCGGGCTTGAGCCGCATCGGCTTCGTGACCGAAGCGCCAACGCAGCCCGCGCGCTGACGCGAAGCCATCGGCCTCAAGGGCCGATGGCACGCGGAGGCTCAGACGTTCAAAGCACCACCGGCTTCGTATGCCAGATGTCGTGCGCGTATTCGGCAATGGTCCGGTCCGACGAAAACGCGCCCATGCCCGCCACGTTAAGGATCGCCATCCGCGTCCACGCATCCGCATCGCGGTACAGCGCATCGACCTTGCCTTGCGCCTCGATGTAGCTGGCGTAGTCGGCCAAGAGCAGATAGTGGTCGCCCCAGTTCACCAATGAGTCGTAGATGCCTTGGTAGCGCGAAGGCTCGCCGGGAGAGAACGCGCCGTCGCGCACCGCGTCCAGCACGCGCTGTAACTCGGGGTTGGCGCCGTAGATGTCGCGCGGCTGGTAGCCATGCAAGCGGATGTCCGCAACCTCCGGCGTGGTGTTGCCGAAGATGAAAATGTTCTCTGCGCCGACGTTGTCGCGCATCTCGACATTGGCGCCGTCGAGCGTGCCGATGGTCAGTGCGCCGTTGAGCGCGAACTTCATGTTGCCGGTGCCCGAAGCCTCGGTGCCGGCGGTTGAAATCTGCTCTGACAAATCGGCCGCCGGCATGATGATCTCGGCCAGGCTCACGCTGTAGTTTGGCAAGAAAACGACCTTCAGCAACTTGCCGACGCGTGGGTCGTTGTTGATGACTGCTGCCACGTCGTTGATGAGCCGAATCACCATCTTGGCAACTACATAGGCCGACGCCGCCTTGCCCGCGAACACCACCACGCGCGGCACGATGTCGATCGGTCCGCCCGCCGCGTGCGCGTCGAGGATGCGCTGGTAGCGCGTGATGACGTGCAGCACGTTAAGCAACTGGCGCTTGTATTCGTGGATGCGTTTGACCTGTACGTCGAACATTGCGTCGGTGTCGATCACCACGCCCATGTGCTGCTCGATCCAGTTGGCCAGGCGCAACTTGTTCTCGCGCTTTGCATGCCGGAACGCACGTGCGAAGGCGGGTTGTGCCGCCATCGGCTTCAACGCTTCGAGCTGCATCAGGTCGCGGCGCCAGCCCTTGCCGATGCGCTGGTCGAGCAGTGCGGCGAGCGACGGATTCGCCTGCGCCAGCCAGCGCCGCGGCGTCACGCCGTTGGTCTTGTTGTTGAAGCGCTCCGGAAAGATGCGGTTGAAGTCGGCAAAAATCGATTGCTTCATCAGCTCCGAATGCAGGCCCGACACGCCGTTGATCGAGTGGCTCGCCAGCACCGCGACGTACGCCATGCGCACGCGCCGCTCGCCCGACTCGTCGACCAGCGACAAGCGGCGAAGCAGCTCGACATCGTTGCCGACCTTCTGCGTCACGGTCGCGAGAAACTTCGCGTTCATGTCATAGATGATCTGAAGATGTCGCGGCAGGATGCGACCCATCATCTCGACCGGCCAGGTCTCCAGCGCCTCGTGCATCAGCGTGTGGTTGGTGTAGCTGAAGACCTTTTGCGTGGCAGCCCATGCCGTGTCCCAGTCGAGGTTGTGCTCGTCGAGCAGCAACCGCATCATCTCGGGCACCGCGAGCACTGGGTGCGTGTCGTTCAGGTGGATGCTGACTTTGTCGCCCAGCTGGTCGAAGGTGGTGTGGTTGCGCAGATAGCGGCGCAGCAAGTCCTGCACGCTGGCGCTGCAGAAAAAGTACTCCTGATGCAGCCGCAGCTCGCGGCCCGACGTTGTCGAGTCATCGGGGTACAGCACGCGAGAAACGTTCTCCGACTGGTTCTTGCTCTCGACCGCGACCATGTAGTTGCCCTTGTTGAAGGCAGACAGGTCGATCTCTTCGGTGGCACGGGCCGACCACAGGCGCAGCGTGTTTGTCGCTTGCGTGCCGTAGCCGGGAATGATGGTGTCGTAGGCCACGGCCAGCACGTCGTGCGTGTCGACCCAGTCGGCAGCGCCGTAGGGCGCGTTGTTGCCCTCACGCTTTTGCACATGGCCGCCGAAGCGCACGCGGTAGTTGACCTCGGGCCGCTGGAACTCCCACGGGTTGCCGCGTGTGAGCCAGTAGTCGGGCGTCTCCACTTGCTGGCCGTCGACGATGCGCTGGCGGAACATGCCGTATTCGTAGCGAATGCCGTAGCCCATGCCGGGAACGCCGAGCGTCGCCATCGAGTCGAGAAAACACGCGGCCAGGCGGCCGAGGCCACCGTTGCCGAGCGCCGCATCGGGCTCGCGTTCGGCCAGCGCCGACATGTCGACGCCGAAGTCGGCCAGCGCTTCGCGCACGGTGTCGTAGAGGTCGACCGCCAGCAGCGCGTTCGTGAACGTGCGCCCGATCAAAAACTCCATCGAGAGGTAGTACACGCGCTTCACGTCTTGCTGGTACTGCGCACGGGTCGTGGTCATCCAGCGTTCGACCAGTTGGTCTCGCACGGCCAACGCGGTAGCGTTGAGCCAGTCGTCCTGGCTGGCCGCGACTGGGTCTTTGCCGACCGCGTAGATCAGTTTGTTCGCAACAGCGCGTTTGAAAGCGGCGACGTCACGATCGGGATGGTCGTATTCGAAAGTTTTGATAGGTGTCGCTGCGGTCGTGGGCGTCGTTGTGGTCATAAAGTGTTCGCAGAGGTTGTGAGGGGGCTTGGAAGCCGTCAGGCGATGGCCTGTTGATAGACCGCGATGTATTGCGCGGCGGCGGTTGCCCAGTCGACAGGGCGGCGCATGGCGGTGGCGCGAACGCGTTTCCAATCCGTCGGACGCCGGTACAGGGCGAAGGCACGACGCATGGCGCGCGCGTAGTCGCCGGGCTCGAAGCGGTCGAAGACAAAGCCGGTGGCCTCGCCGTCCGCCATGTCCTCGAGTGTGGTGTCGACCACTGTATCGGCCAATCCGCCAACGCGGCGCACCAGCGGCAGGCAACCATACTTGAGTCCGTACATCTGCGTGAGGCCGCAGGGTTCGAAAAGCGAGGGCACCAGCGTCACGTCGCCGGCGCCGAAGAGCTGGTGTGCCAGCGACTCGTTGTACCCGATGGTCACGCTCACCGACTGCGGCATGGCGACAGCGCGATGGCGAAACGCATCTTCGAGCCAGGCGTCACCGCCACCGAGGAGCGCCAGCTGGCCGCCCTGTTCGAGCAGCGCATCGAGACCGCTCAGCACGAGGTGCAGTCCTTTCTGTTCTGTCAGTCGGCTGACCACGATGAAGAGCGGGGCATCGGGCAATTCGGAAAGGCCGAGCTGTCGCTGCAGTGCTGCTTTGCTGAGCGCCTTTCCGGCCATGCGCCGAGCTTCAAAGCGGTCGGCCAGCAGTGTGTCGTTGGCCGGGTTCCAGACCTGGTCGTCGACCGCGTTGAGGATGCCGGTGAGCACGCCGTTGCGCGCGCGCAGCAAGCCATCGAGGCCGAAGCCCTGCTCGGACGTCTGGATCTCGCGGGCGTAGGTCGGGCTGACGGTGGTGAGGCGGTCGGCGTAGTACAGCCCGCTTTTCATGAAAGACAACTGGCCGTGATACTCGAGCCCGTTCACCTGGAATGCCGGACCTGGCAGGCCGAGGTCGGCGAAATGCCACGGCGCGAAAACGCCCTGGTAGGCCAGGTTGTGCACGGTGAAGACACTGCCGACGCGCGGTCCGGCTGGCCGCTGGGCAAAGGCCAGGTACGCGGGTACGAGGCCGGCGTGCCAGTCATGGGCGTGCACCACCTGCGGCTGCCAGGCCGTATCGAGCCCTTGGGCCAATTGCGCGCCGGCCCAGCCGAGCAACGCGAAACGGCGGTGGTTGTCGTCGTAGGGCTGGCGATCGGCGTTTTCGTAAGGGTTGCCCGGCCGGTCGTACAACGCAGGCGCATCGATGACGTAGGCAGGAACATCGGGTGCGCCAGTTGTTTGAATGCGGCCGAACAGCAAGCGGCTGGTGTCGCCCCGCGGCGCCCGCAATTCGGCTACGGGCGCCAGGTCGACAACGCCTGCAAGGATGGCTGGAAAGCCAGGCAGCAACACGCGCACCTCCTGCCCGGCAGCTGCGAGCGCGATCGGCAACGCGCCGGCCACGTCGGCCAGGCCACCGGTCTTGAGGAGGGGAAAAAGTTCGGCGCTGACCTGGAGAATTCGCATCGGCGCTCAGATTTCGAGACGCTTGAGCATCTCGCGGGTGACCAGTGTCACGCCGGCCTCGGTGCGCTCGAAGCGTGCTGCGTCGGCGGCCGGGTCTTCGCCGATGACCATGTCGTCGGGGATCGTGCAGCCGCGGTCGATCACCACTTTTTTAAGGCGCGCCCCGCGTCCGATCTCTACGTCGGGCAGCAGCACGGCCTCGGTGATGTCGCAGAACGAATGAATACGTACGCCCGAGAACAGCACCGAATTGCTGACGGAGGAGCCCGAAACGATGCAACCGCCCGACACGATGGTGTTGAAGGTCATGCCGTTCTTGCCGTCGCGGTCAAGAACGAACTTGGCCGGCGGCAGTTGCCTCTGGTAGGTCCAGATGGGCCAGTCGGTGTCATAGATGTCGAGCTCGGGAGTGATGGAAGCCAGATCGAGGTTGGCCGCCCAGAATGCATCAATCGTGCCCACGTCACGCCAGTAAGCCTTGGCGCCGGGTCCGCGTGGCCCGCGCGTTACGCACGACATGCCGAACGGATGCGCGAGTGCGCGCCCTTCGGCCACCGCCCGGGGAATGATGTCCTTGCCGAAGTCGTGATCCGAATCCGGATCGAGGTTGTCTTCTTCGAGCAGTTGGTAGAGGTACTGCGAGTCGAACACGTAGATGCCCATGCTGGCCAGCGCGACATCCGGGTTGCCGGGCATCGCGGGCGGGTCCGCAGGCTTTTCGAGGAATGCGGTGATGGTGCGGTCTTCGTTGATCGCCATCACGCCGAAAGCCGTGGCCTCCATCCGCGGCACTTCGATGCAGCCGACGGTGCAGCCCAGGCCGCGCTCGGCATGGTCCTTGACCATGATCGAATAATCCATCTTGTAGATGTGATCACCGGCCAGGACCACCACGTAGTCGTGCTTCGTCGACCGGGTCTGGAGGATGTCGAGGTTCTGGAACACCGCGTCGGCCGTGCCGCGATACCAGTGCTCGTCACCCACGCGCTGCTGCGCAGGCAGCACATCGACCATCTCGTTGAGTTCGGCCCGCAAGAAGCTCCAGCCGCGTTGCAAGTGACGCATCAGTGAATGCGACTTGTATTGCGTGACCACCGCCATGCGCCGGATACCGGAGTTAAGGCAATTCGACAGCGCGAAATCGATGATTCGGAACTTGCCGCCGAAGTACACGGCCGGCTTGGCGCGCCGGTCGGTGAGCTGCTTCAGCCGCGAGCCGCGGCCGCCGGCAAGCACGAGGGCGATGGTGCGGCGCACGAGCTGGTGCGCCTCGAGAGTGACTGGCGTGGGTTGGTCCATGGTGTGTCTCCGTCTGTCTTTGTTGGTTCGTTCGTCTGCAGTTCTTGTCCAGATCCTTGCCTCGATTCCAGCCTAGCACCGGCACGCGCGCATGGCTCCTACGTTCTTGCAATCCACAGACTCGCAGGTGCCACACGGACGCTTGCCGGCAACGGCTGCGATGCGACGGATTCGTCTTGCGCCGGGTCGGTAGCGAGGCAGCCACGCCAGGTGCCCTCGGGCAACCGGAAGTCGACGGGCGCGGCGCCTGAATTCACCAGCACGAGCCGCATCCCTTCGCCGGCGGCGGCACCCGGGAGTGGATCGAACCGGATTGCAAGGGCCGTGCCTTGCCAGTCTGCAGCTGTCATTGGTTGGGCATCCGGGCGCAACCAATGGACACCCGCAGAAGCGGCATCGCCGGCAAGCCACCAATGCGCGTTGCGCAGCGCCGGCGACTCGCGGCGCAATGCCGTGAGCCGCGCGATGAAGGGCGCAAGCGACGCATCGGCTGCGGCCCAGTCGAGCCAGGTCAGCTCGCTGTCCTGGCAGTAGGCGTTGTTGTTGCCTTGTTGCGTGTGGCCGAGGTCGTCGCCAGCCAGCAGCATGGGCGTGCCTTGCGAGAGCAGCAGTGTTGCCAGCAATACCCGCTGCAGGCGCGTGCGTTCGGCCTGCACTGCCGGGTCGTCGCTCGGCCCTTCGACACCGCAGTTGCGGCTCATGTTGTGGCTCGTGCCGTCGCGGTTGCTCTCGCCATTGGCGAGGTTGTGGCGCTCGTCGTAGCTGACCACGTCGCGCAGCGTGAAGCCGTCGTGCGCCGTCACGAAGTTCACGCTCGCGGTCGGTGCCCGCGCGTCATGGCGAAACTGCTCGCTCGATGCGGTGAAACGGTGCGCGAAGTCACCGAGGCCCGCGCTGCCGTCGCGACCCTGTCGTACCCAAAAGCCGCGCTGGGTGTCGCGGTAACGGTCGTTCCATTCGAGCCAGCCGGAAGGAAAGGCGCCGAGCTGGTAGCCACCGGGTCCGATGTCCCAGGGCTCGGCGATCAGCAGCACACGCGACAAGACAGGGTCTTGCGCTACCGCGGCGAAAAAGGGCGCGCGCCGGTCGAAACCGGTCACCGCATCGCGGCCGAGCACCGGCGCCAGATCGAACCGAAAGCCATCGACGCCGAACTCGGTGACCCAGTAGCGCAGGCTGTCCATCACGAGCTGCACGACGCGGGGTTCGTCGAGCTTCAGGCAGTTGCCGCAGCCGGTCCAGTTCTCGTATAGCGCGCGATCGTCCGGGCGCAGGTGGTAGTACAGCGCGTTGTCGATGCCGCGCATCGACAGTGTCGGGCCGAGTTCATCGGTTTCGGCGCTGTGGTTGTAGACCACGTCGATCACCAGTTCCATGCCGCGCGCATGCACCGCGTCGGCCATCGCGCGGAACTCGCTCGCCGGCGTGGTGCCGACCTGGCCGCTCCAGTAGCGCAGCTCCGGGGCGAACCAGCCGATGGTGTTGTAGCCCCAGTAGTTGCTGAGCCCCATGCCGAGCAGCCGCTGCTCGTCGGCACGGTGCTGCACCGGCATCAGGCTCAGCGTGGTGACGCCGAGTCGCTGCAGGTGATCGAGCACCGCCGGCTGCGCCAGTCCCGCGTAGCTGCCGCGCAGTGCTTCGGGCACAGAGGGGTGCAGACGCGTATGGCCGCGCACGTGCGCTTCGTAAAGCACGCGTTCGCTGGCCGCGATGCGGGCGCGACCGGCTGGCGCGGTAGGCAGCGGCGCTGCCACGCACGCTTTGAGTGCCACCGATGCGTTGTCGCGGCGATCAGGCTGCGTCGCGTCTCTGGCATCGTGGCCAGCGAAGATTTCTTTACCACCGTAGCGACCGTTGATGGCGCGCGCGTAGGGGTCGAGCAACACCTTGGCCGGATTGAAGCGGTGCCCGTCTCTGGGCGACCACGGACCGTGCACCCGGTAGCCGTAGATCAAGCCCGCCCGGCCGCTCGGGAGCTGCCCGTGCCATACGCCATCGGTGCAGGCGGGCAGCGCGAGACGCTGTTGCTCGTGCTTGCCGGAGCTGTCGAACAGGCACAACTCGACCTTGGTCGCGTTAGGCGCGACGAGGGCGAAGTTGACGCCTTGCGGGGTTGGCGTGGCGCCCAGGGGGTAGGGGTGGCCTGTGTTCATCGTGCTGTCTTCATCTTGTCGTGTCGATTCAAACCAGCACCCACATCAACGTCCCCAGCGGCGGCACATCCACGGCGACCGAATGCTCCTTGCCATGCCACCGCACCAGCTCGCTCCAGACCGTGCCGTTGCCGACACCGCTGCCGCCGTACGCCGTGCTGTCGGTGTTCAGGATCTCGCGATAGGCGCCGGCGACGGGCACGCCGAGGCGATAGCCACGTCGCACCACCGGCGTGAAGTTGCACACCACGATGACGAAGGTGCCATCGCGGGCGCGGCGGATGAAGGCGAAGACCGACTGGTCGGCGTCGTCGTGCACGATCCATTCGAAGCCCGGCCCTTCGTTGTCGAGTTCGTGCAGTGCGGGAAAGTGCCGGTACACGTTGTTGAGATCGCGCACCAGGCGCTGCACCCCTTGATGCGGCGCGCGGTCGAGCAGGTGCCAGTCGAGGCTCTGGTCGGCGTTCCACTCGGCGATCTGTGCAAATTCGCCGCCCATGAAGAGCAGCTTCTTGCCGGGGTACGCCCAGAGGTAGCCGTAGAGGTTGCGCAGGCCAGCGAACTTCTGCCATTCGTCGCCCGGCATGCGGCCGATCATCGAGCCCTTGCCGTGCACCACTTCGTCGTGCGACAGCGGCAGCACGAAATTCTCGGAGTGCGCGTACATCAGGCCGAACGTGATCTTCTGATGGTGGTGCTTTCGGTGCAGCGAGTCGGTGCCGGCATAGGCCAGCGTGTCGTTCATCCAGCCCATGTTCCATTTGTAGTGGAAGCCGAGCCCGCCGCTGTGGCCGTCTTCGGAGGGCGGACGTGTCACACCGGGGAAGCTCGTCGACTCTTCGGCGATCGTCACTGCGCCCGGCCGCTCGACACCGAGTACGCGGTTCATGCGGCGCAGGAACTCGATGGCTTCGAGGTTCTCGCGACCGCCGTGAGCATTCGGCACCCACTGACCCGGCTCGCGGCTGTAGTCGCGATACAGCATCGACGCCACCGCATCGACGCGCAGACCATCGACACCGTAGCGTTCCAGCCAATACAACGCGTTGCCGACCAGGTAGTTGCGAACCTCGGGGCGCGCGTAATTGAAGATCAGCGTCTTCCAGTCGTTGTGGAAGCCCTCTCGCGGGTCGGCGTACTCGTACAGGGGCGTGCCGTCGAAATTGCCAAGGCCGTGCGCGTCCGTCGGAAAGTGCGCTGGCACCCAGTCGAGGATGACGCCGAGCCCCGCTTCGTGCGCGGCTGCCACCAGAAAGCGAAAGTCCTCCGGCGTGCCGAAGCGCGACGTCGGCGCATACAGGCCGACCGGCTGATAGCCCCACGAGCCATCGAACGGATGCTCGCTGACGGGCAGCAATTCGAGGTGCGTGAAACCCAGGTCGCGTGTATACGGCACCAGCGTTTCGGCCAGTTCGCGGTAGTTGAGCCACTCACCGTGGTTGCGACGCCATGAGCCCAGGTGCACTTCATAAATGCTGATGGGCGCATCGCGCTGGTTGGCTTCGGCGCGGCCTTTGGGCATCGACACAGCAGCAGGCAGCGGCCGCACCACGCAGGCCGTATGCGGGCGCAACTGCGCAGAGAACGCAAACGGATCGGCCTTGCGCTGCACCGTGCCATCGGCGAAGAGCAGCTCGAACTGGTAGCTGTCGCCCGCCATCAGGTGCGGCGCGAACATTTCCCAGACACCGCACTCGCGTCTGAGCCGCATCATGTGACGGCGTGCATCCCACTGGTTAAAGTCGCCCACCACCGATACGCGGCGCGCGTGCGGCGCCCACACCGCAAAGGCGACGCCGCGCACGCCGTCGACCTCCCGCAAGTGCGCACCGAGCTGCTCGTAAGGCCGCAGATGCGTGCCTTCGGCCAGCAGCCAGACATCGGTCTCGCCCAGCACGGGGCCAAAACGGTAGGGGTCGTCGAGCTCCGATGTGTGACCACCCCAGTCGACCTGAAAGAGGTAGCCGAGTCGGGCCGGCGCAGCGGGCACCAGCGCCGAAAAAAGATCGGTATCGCCATGCCGGGCCAGCACCGCGAGCGGGTCGCCCGAGCGCGCGTGCACGGCCGTCACCGAGCGGGCGCCGGGCAGCAGTGCCCGGATCGTGAGGCCGGCGCTGGTTTCGTGCGGGCCGAGCACCGCGAACGGGTCGCCGTGTTCGGCGCGCATCAGCGCGTTGATTTCTGAATCGGGCAGCAGGGCCATCGGTCAGCGGGCTTCCCAAAAGACACCGGACAACGCGCGGGTCGCGTTTTGCGCGGGGTCGAAATCATTGTGGCACGCGAAAACGGGGCTGGCCGCATGGCGGAGGCGCCAACGTGCTGCCACCCGCGATAATCCGCCTTCCCCCGGCCGCCCGGTGCCGGGCTCCTGCCGAATTGCCATGAACCCCAGCTACAAACCCAGCGACGTCGAGTCGGCCGCCCAGGCCCAGTGGACCGCTGTCGACGCCTACCGCGTCATCGAAGACGCGAAGCGTAAGAAATATTACGCCTGCTCGATGCTGCCCTACCCGAGCGGCAAGCTGCACATGGGCCATGTGCGCAACTACACGATCAACGACATGCTGGTGCGCTACCTGCGCATGTGCGGCTACAACGTGTTGATGCCGATGGGCTGGGACGCTTTCGGCCTGCCCGCGGAAAACGCCGCCATCAAGAACGGTGTGCCGCCAGCTAGGTGGACCCACGAAAACATCGACTACATGCGCAGCCAGCTGCAGGCGATGGGACTGGCGATCGACTGGAGCCGCGAGATCGCCACCTGCGACCCGAGCTATTACAAGTGGAACCAGTGGCTCTTCCTGAAGATGCTCGAAAAAGGCATCGCTTATCGCAAGACCCAGGTCGTCAACTGGGACCCGGTCGACCAGACCGTGCTGGCCAATGAACAGGTGATCGACGGCAAGGGCTGGCGCACTGGTGCAACCGTCGAAAAGCGTGAAATCCCCGGCTACTACCTGAAGATCAGCGCTTACGCGCCTGAGCTGCTCGAGCACACCCAACACAAGCTGCCGGGCTGGCCCGAGCGCGTGAAGACGATGCAGGAGAACTGGATCGGCAAGAGCGAAGGCGTGCGCTTCGCCTTCCCTCACGGTATCGAGGATGGCAGCGGCCAATTGATCCAGGACGGCCGCATGTACGTCTTCACGACGCGCGCCGACACCATCATGGGCGTGACCTTCTGCGCCGTCGCGCCGGAGCATCCGCTGGCGCTGCACGCCGCGAAGACGAATCCGAAAGTCGCGGCCTTCATCGAGGAAGTCAAGGGCGGTGGCACCACCGAGGCCGAACTCGCGACGCAGGAGAAGAAGGGCGTCGACACCGGCATGGTCGTGATGCACCCGATCACCGACGAGCCGATCCCGGTGTGGGTCGGCAACTACGTGCTGATCGGTTACGGCGATGGCGCGGTGATGGGCGTGCCGGCACATGACGAGCGCGATTTCGCCTTTGCCAACAAATACGGCATCGAGATCATCCAGGTGGTGCTGGTCGACGACGAGCCGCACTTCGACTATCACAAGTGGCAGGATTGGTACGCCGACAAGCAGCGCGGCGTGACCATCAATTCCGACAACTTCAGCGGCATGCCGTTCAAGGAGGCGGTGGCTGCGGTGGCTCATGCGCTGCAGCACAAAGGCCTGGGTGAACTGCAGACGACATGGCGGCTGCGTGACTGGGGCGTGAGCCGCCAGCGCTATTGGGGCACGCCGATCCCCATCATCCACTGCGACGAGCACGGCGCGGTGCCGGTGCCCGAGAAGGATCTGCCCGTCATCTTGCCGACCGACTGCGTGCCCGACGGCTCCGGCAACCCTCTGATCAAGCACGAAGGTTTCCACGCCGGCGTCGTCTGCCCCGTGTGCGGCAAGCCTGCTCGGCGCGAGACCGACACGATGGACACCTTCGTGGATTCATCCTGGTACTTCATGCGCTACTGCGACCCCAAGAACGACCAGGCTATGGTCGGCGAAGGCGCGGCGTACTGGATGCCGATGGACCAGTACATCGGCGGCATCGAACACGCCATCCTGCATTTGCTCTACGCCCGCTTCTGGACCAAGGTCATGCGCGACCTTGGCCTGGTGACCATCGACGAGCCCTTCGCCAAGCTGCTGACGCAGGGCATGGTGCTCAACCACATCTACTACCACCGCGACGACAAGGGCGGCAAGCACTACCACCCGCCGCTCGAGGTGACGCCGACGCTCGATGCCGCGGGCCGCATCGTCGGCGGCACGGTGGCCGGTGGTCGCAAGGTCGAATACGGCGGTGTCGGCAAGATGGGCAAAAGCGAGCGCAACGGCGTCGACCCGCAAGACCTGATCGAGAAGTACGGCGCCGACACGGCTCGCCTGTACACGATGTTCACCGCGCCGCCCGAGGCGACGCTGGAGTGGAACGACGCGGCGGTCGAAGGCAGTTCGCGCTTCTTGCGGCGCGTGTGGAATTTCGGCGTCGCGCTGGCTGCATCGGCTGCAGGCAAGGGCGCTGCCCCCGCCTTCGGCAAGAGCGCGCAGTTGCTGCGTCGCGAGGTGCACAGCGTATTGCGTCAGGTCGACTACGACTACCAGCGCATGCAGTACAACACGGTGGTGTCGGGCGCGATGAAGCTCCTGAACGCACTGGACGCCTTCAAGCCCGACGGCAGCGCCGGTGACTCCGCGGCGGTGCGCGAAGGCTTCGGCATCCTGCTGCGCTGCCTGTATCCGGCAACGCCGCACATCACGCACCAGCTCTGGCTGGCGCTCGGTTACGACCAGCAATTCGGCGACTTGCTCGATGCGCCCTGGCCGGCCGTCGACGTGGCGGCACTGGCGCAAGACGAGGTCGAATTGATGTTGCAGATCAACGGCAAGCTGCGTGGCGCGGTGAGCGTACCCACGGGTGCGTCGAAGCAGGAGATCGAGAAGATCGTGCTGGCCAGCGAAGCCTTCGCAACCCACGCGCAGGGCGCGGTGCCGAAGCGCGTCATCGTGGTGCCGGGTCGGCTGGTCAACGTCGTGCTCTGACGTGGTGGAATGAAACGCATGAAATCCTCTTTTTCAACGTCGCGCCGTCGCGTGCTTGCCATGTCGGCGATGACGCTCGGCGGCACCATCGCAATCTCCGGGCTGGCCGGTTGCGGCTTCGAGCTGCGCAAGCCGCCGGTGTTCGCTTTCAAGACCATAGCGGTGCGAGGCACTTCCGCAACCGTGAATCTGCTGCGCCGTAACTTGCGCGCGACCGGCACGCTCACTGTGGTCGAGATCGGCAAGGCCGGTGAGCCGGTGGTGGCCGATGCCATCCTCGAAGTGGTCAGCGAAGACCGCACACGTGTCGTGCTGTCGACCAATGCCGCCGGTGAAGTGCGCGAACTCGATCTGGTACTTAACTTCAAGTTCAAGCTCTCCACGCCGGCTGGCAAGGAACTGTTGCCGACCACCACTATCGAGCAACGGCGCGACCTGACCTACAACGAGACGAATGCCATCGCCAAGGAGAGCGAGGCCGACTTGCTGTACCGCGACATGCAGAACGACATCGCCCAGCAGACCGTGCGCCGGCTCGGCGCGGTCAAGCAGCTCTGATAGAGCAGATCTGAAAGTCACGTCCCCATGCAGCTCTCCGCGGCACAACTCGCCGGGCACCTGAAGCAGGCGCTGCGGCCGCTTTACACAGTGCACGGCGACGAGCCGTTGCTCGCACAGGAGGCCGCCGATGCCATCCGCGCCACCGCCCGTGAGCAGGGCTACACCGAGCGTAGCTCGTACACCGCCTCCGGCGCGCACTTCGACTGGAGTGCCGTGCTCGCGGCAGGCGGTTCGTTAAGCCTGTTCGCCGACAAGCAGATCGTCGAAATCCGCGTGCCGTCGGGCAAGCCGGGCAAAGACGGCAGCGCCGCGCTGCAGCAGATCGCCGAGGCGGCGCGTGGCAACGACAGCACGCTGACGCTGGTGCTGCTGCCCAAGCTCGACAAGGCGACGCGCACCGGTGCCTGGTTCTCGGCGCTGGAAAACCATGGCGTGAGTTTGCAGGTCGATCCGGTCGAGCGCGGGGCACTGCCGCAGTGGATCGCGCAGCGTCTGGCGACACAGAGTCAGCGCGTGAAGGCAGGCGAAGAAGGCCAGCGCACGCTGCAGTTTTTTGCCGATCGGGTCGAGGGCAACCTGCTCGCCGCCCACCAGGAAATCCAGAAATTGGCGTTGCTGTACCCGGCCGGCGAGCTGAGTTGGGAGCAGGTCGAAGGCGCAGTCAACAACGTTGCGCGCTACGACGTGTTCAAGTTGTCCGAGGCGGTGTTGGCGGGCCATCCGCAACGCGTGGCGCGCATGCTCGACGGCCTCAGGGCCGAAGGCGAGGCCGAGGTGCTGGTGCACTACGCGCTGGCCGAAGACATCCGCGCGCTAAAGCGCGTCAAGGACGCGATGGCCGCGGGTCGGCCGCTACCGATGGCGCTGCGCGAAAACCGCATCTGGGGCGCACGCGAGCGGGCGTTCGAGCGCGTGCTGCCGCGCATCGACGATCGCGCGCTGGCCCGCATGCTGCGCGCTGCGCACATCGTCGACGGTATCGTCAAAGGGCTGAAGCAGCCGGATTGGCCGGCCAGTGGCTGGCAGGCTTTGCAGCGGCTGGCGTTCATGCTGTGCCGCAGCTGCGCGGCATGATTCGCGGGCTGGGTCGCGGCCTTCTGATCTGACCGATCAAATCAGATCGGTCCAGCGTCGCAAGGCGTCACACAGCGTGGGCAAGCGACTGGGTTCCGAGGCGCGGCAAAATAGAGCGATGAACGCGTTCAATGTCCACGAGCACATGCAAGCCCTCGGTTTGCAGGCAAAAACAGCGTCGGCCGTCATGGCTCGCGCCGATGCCGCCACCAAGATAAAAGCGTTGAAGGCGCTGGCCCGGCGCTTGCGCGAGGCCGGTCCGGCGCTGGAGATCGCTAATCGGCAAGACCTGGAGCGCGCCACGGTTGCCGGTCTGTCAGAACCGATGATCGACCGGCTCAAGCTCACGCCCAAGGTGATCGCCACCGTCGCCGAGGGCTGTGAGCAACTTGCCGCGATGCCCGATGTCATCGGCGAAATCATCGGCATGAAGCAGCAACCCAGCGGCATCCGCGTTGGTCAGATGCGCGTGCCGCTCGGCGTGTTCGGCATGATCTACGAGAGTCGGCCCAACGTGACGATCGAGGCGGCCAGCCTCGCCATCAAGAGCGGCAATGCGGCGATCCTGCGTGGTGGCTCCGAGGCGATCGAATCGAACAAGGCGCTGGCACAACTGGTGAGCGACGCGCTGGCCGAGGCCGGCTTGCCGCGCGAAGCGGTGCAGCTGGTGCAAACCACCGACCGTGAAGCTGTCGGCCATTTGATCGCGATGCCCCAGTTTGTCGATGTGATCATTCCGCGTGGCGGCAAGGGGCTGATCGAGCGCATCAGCCGCGACGCCAAGGTGCCCGTCATCAAACACCTCGACGGCAATTGTCATGTGTACATCGACAGCACCGCCGAACTGACGATGGCGCTGGCCATCGTCGACAACGCCAAGACGCAGAAGTACAGCCCGTGTAACGCGGCGGAGGGGCTGCTGGTGGCCGAGAGCGTGGCAGCGACCTTCTTGCCGATGATCGGGGCCGTGTTCGCGGCCAAGGGTGTCGAGATGCGCTGCGATCCCAAGGCTGCGCGCGTCCTGCGGGGCGAGGGCGC
Organism: Variovorax sp. RTB1; assembly: GCF_035018765.1. Classification (NCBI taxonomy): domain Bacteria; kingdom Pseudomonadati; phylum Pseudomonadota; class Betaproteobacteria; order Burkholderiales; family Comamonadaceae; genus Variovorax; species Variovorax sp. RTB1. Next base: position 34,999 of record NZ_JASJXG010000015.1, on the reverse strand, counting down.
GGTCGAAGCAGGTTCGCTGGTGGTCGATGCCGTCGAGTCCGACTGGTCCGAGGAATATCTGGCAGCCGTCATCAGCATCAAGGTGGTGAGCGATGTCGACGAAGCGATCGCGCACATCAACCACTATTCGAGCCACCATACCGATGCCATCGTCACGCGCGACCACGTCAATGCGCAGCGATTTTTGCGCGAGGTCGATTCGGCCAGCGTGATCGTCAATGCCAGCACGCGCTTTGCAGATGGCTTCGAGTTCGGCCTCGGTGCCGAAATCGGCATCAGCACCGACAAGTTTCACGCACGCGGCCCGGTGGGGATCGAGGGTCTGACTTCGTTGAAATACGTTGTGCTGGGCCAGGGCGAGACCAGAAGCTGATCGGCATGCGAGCGAGGGCGGTCGACGGCAACTTCGGGCGTGCCGATTTGCGCACTGCGGGTTGTCATCCAGCGGTCAGGCCCCAAATCCTACAATCCCGATCCTGCTTTCTTGCACAAAGCGCCAACAACAACAAGGCCGCCGCATGGTCCCGCATCTCGTCACCGCCCTGAACGGCCCGATCAACGAACTTGAGCAACGCGTGCTCGACTCGATGTCTGCCATCGAGCGCTGGTTCCGGCTCGAATGGATGGAGCACACGCCGCCGTTCTATACCTCGGTCGATGTTCGCAACGCCGGCTTCAAGCTGGCGCCGGTCGACACCAACCTGTTTCCGGGGGGCTGGAACAACCTCACCAAAGAGATGCTGCCGCTGGCAGTGCAGGCCGCACAGGCAGCCATCGAAAAGATCTGTCCCGAAGCACGCAACCTGCTGGTCATTCCGGAAAATCATTCGCGCAACACGTTCTACCTGGCCAACGTGCTCCAGCTTGTGCACATCTTCAAGATGGCCGGGCTTAATGTGCGGGTCGGCTCGATCGATCCGGCGATCAAGTCGCCCAAGAAGATCGAACTGCCCAATGGCGAGAGCATTTGCCTGGAGCCGGTGGTGCGCACCAAGCGCCGGCTGGGTCTCAAAAACTTCGATCCCTGCACCATCCTGCTGAACAACGACCTTGCTGCAGGAACGCCTGGCATCCTGGAAGACCTGCATGAGCAATACCTGTTGCCGCCATTGCATGCCGGTTGGTCGGTGCGCCGCAAGAGCAACCATGCGCACAGCTACGAAGAGCTCACCAAGCGCTTCGGCAAACTGCTCGGCATCGACCCCTGGCTGATCAATCCGATGACCTCCAAGGCCGATGGCGTCAATTTCGCGGAGGGTATGGGGACCGATGTGCTCACGAGCCACGTCGACGCCATGCTCACCAAGGTGCGCCGCAAGTACAAGGAATACGGCATTAACGAGAAGCCGTTCGTCATCGTCAAGGCCGACAACGGCAACCACGGCATGGGCGTGATGACGGTGCGCGATGTGAAGGAGCTCGAAGCCCTCGACAAGAAGACTCGAGGCAAGATGAGCAGCACCCGCAGCGGGCTGGAGGTCAACGAAGTGATCGTGCAGGAGGGCGTGCTGACCAACGAGCGGGTACACAACGGCGTGGCCGAGCCGGTCGTCTACATGATGGACCGCTACGTGGTCGGCGGCTTCTATCGGGTGCACGCCGAACGCAGTTCCGACGAAAGCCTCAACTCGCCGGGTTCGAGCTTTGTGCCACTGGCGTTCTCGGAGAGCGCCCACATGCCCCAGCCGGGCGCCAAGCCGGGTGCCAGCGCGCCCAACCGCTTCTACATGTACGGCGTGATCGGTCGATTGGCGATGGTGGCGGCCAGCTACGAACTGGAAGCAACCAACCCTGACGCCGAAGTCTACGAATAAGGGCGGGCGGGGGAGCACAATCCGTCTCCTACCAATTGAGCGACGACCGTCCGGGAGGGCGGCCACGTTGCAGTGACGCATGCGCAGCAATGTCAAGTCTTCGGTTGCCGCGCTCACGCTCGGCGCCATCGGTGTCGTCTACGGCGACATCGGCACCTCTGTCCTGTATGCATTCAAGGAGGTTTTTGCGCACGGCCATGTTCCGCTGACGCGTGACAACGTTCTGGGCGTGCTGTCGATGTTTTTCTGGACATTGATGGTGGTGGTGTCCATCAAGTACGTCGCGCTCATCATGCGTGCCGACAACCACGGCGAGGGCGGGCTGATGGCGTTGCTCGCGCTGGCTTCGCAATCGGTGAAAGACAGGGAACGGCTGCGTGGGGCGTTGCTCTTGATCGGGGTGTTCGGTGTCGCGCTTTTTTTCGGCGATGGCGTGATCACTCCGGCGATCTCGGTGCTGTCGGCGGTCGAAGGGCTGGAGATCATCACACCCGCAGCTAAACCGTACGTCGTCCCCATCTCTCTCGTGGTGCTCACGGTGCTGTTCATGGCACAGAGACATGGAACCAGCGACCTCGGGCGCTTTTTCGGACCCATTACGATCTTGTGGTTTCTCGCTATTACGGCCACCGGCGCAGCGCAAATCATTCGTGAGCCGGCGGTGCTCGCAGCGATCTGGCCCGGTCATGGTGTCCGCTTCGCCTTGGCAAATCACTCTATGGCGTTCATCACGCTCGGCGCAGTATTTTTGTGCGTCACCGGGGCCGAGGCGCTCTATGCCGACATGGGTCACTTCGGAAAATTCCCGATCCGGCTGGCGTGGTTCGCGCTCGTGATGCCGGCATTGGTGATCAACTATTTCGGGCAAGGCGCGCTCGTGATGCTGGACCCCAAGGCGGCCGAGAATCCGTTTTTCCTGATGACGCCTGAGTGGGCGCTGGTTCCCATGGTCGTCTTGGCGACTGCGGCCACGGTCATCGCTTCGCAGGCACTGATATCGGGCGCTTTTTCCGCCACCAAGCAGACGATCCAGCTCGGCTTCCTGCCCCGACTCACCATCCTGCACACGTCGGTGCGAGAAACCGGCCAGATTTATATCCCGGCCGTCAACTGGGCGCTGTATGCCGGCGTGGTGCTGGCTGTGAGCCTGTTCGGCTCGTCGTCTGCGCTCGCTGCGGCTTACGGTATTTCAGTCAGCCTCGTGATGGTGATCACGACGGCACTGACCTTCTTCGTGATCCGATACGGCTGGGGCTACCCACTGTGGTTGTGCGTCCTGACCACAGGCTTCTTCTTCGCGGTCGACCTCGTCTTCGTTGCCTCGAATTCGCTCAAGATCATGCAAGGCGGCTGGTTTCCACTGGTGATGGCGGCCGTCCTGTGCGTCGTACTGACCACGTGGAAAGAAGGCCGGCGCCTCATGGGCGTAGCACAGCGCAAAGATGCCCTCGAGCTCAAATCCTTTCTGGCTTCGGTGTTTTTGAACCGGCCGACGCGGGTCGAGGGGACCGCGGTGTTTCTCACAGCAGACCCGGGAGTCGTACCCAACGCGCTCCTGCACAACCTGAAGCACAACAAGGTGTTGCACGAGCAGAACCTGTTCGTCACGGTTCGCAACCACGAGGTGCCGTGGATACCGATGGACAAGCGCATCGAGATGGAGGCACTAGGGCATCACTGCTGGCAAGTCATCGTGCACTACGGCTTCAAGAACGACGTCGACCTGCCGCGTGCGCTCCAGCAGGCGCGCATGCGCGGTTGCCAGCTGGAGCCGATGGCGACGAGTTACTTTCTGTCGCGCGACGTGGTCATTCCCACCCTCGGCGGCGGCATGTCGCCGTGGCGCGAAAAGCTGTTTGCGCAGATGCACCACAACGCGAGTGGGGCAGCCGATTTTCTGGGTCTGCCGAACAATGCGGTGGTGGAGCTTGGGTCGAAGATCGAGATTTGAAGGCGTGTAAAAACCTTGTACGCAGTGGGTGTATCACTTTGTAAGTATTGTGTAAATGTGCACTAAAGTCCATTTGCCGACTTCTTAGTTTTCGTTCCAGCGTCGGCTCACAGGTGAGGCGACTTTTGGCAACCAGTACGTCGGCTTTTGGGGTTCTGCGGCTAAGCCGCGGCGCGTTGGCTTTGGCTTTCGTCACCCTCGTCACGGCTTGCGGAGGTGGAAGCAGCAGCACAGGTGCCTCGGCTCCGAGCACTGTTTCCGTTGCCGGGTCCGGCACCGCCGTCGGCACAGCGACCAGCACGGGCGCCGGCATCAGCGTCGCGCCCGCCTCGTTCAGTTTGCAGGCTGCCTCGAAACCGGCGCCCGCCACGACGACCTCAGACGGTCCCATCGTCGCGCTTACACGCACTGCCGACATGCCGCAAGACGCTTCACCTGTGCGCAAGCGCACGCCTGGCGTCTCCGGGTCGCTCGCGTACGTGAACCTCGACGGCTTGAACGCCGAGAAAAGAGGTGTCGTCGCGCGAAAGACCCGAGTCGTTGCGAACGAATCCGCAGCCATACCCACGCAAGTCGGCCTGGGTCGCAACATCGATGCCACCGCTACAGAGGCCGCCACCGCGCAGGTCCTGGTGTGGAACGACTCTCCGGGAAAAGGGCGTATCGCCGCCATCCACTTCGCGACGCCTGACGCCAAGGGCGTGCGGCTCGGCGTGCGAATCACCAGTCTGCCGCTGGGCACGATGTTGCGGTTCTATGTCGCCGGCGGTAAGACAATGATCGAGGTCTCGGCGCAGCAGCTGCTCGCGTCGATTCAGCGCAGCCTCGATGCCGGCGAAACAGGTGAGGCTGCACACACGTATTGGTCACCCGACCTGGGTGGCGAAGAAATTACACTGGAGATCGAGGTGCCACCCGGCACCGACACGGCGCTGGTGCAGATCGCCATCCCGCGCTTGACCCACATGTTCGTCCAGGCCGATGCCCTGAGTGCCACCGGCACGCTCGGTAATGCGGCGGCTTGCACGCTCGACGTCAGTTGCACCCATGCCTACGACACCGAGAGCAAGTCGGTAGCTCGCATGACCTTCGTGAAAGACGGCGACGGCTACGCCTGCACCGGCACCCTGCTGAACGACAAGGCTTCGTCCGGCACGCCGTATTTTCTGAGTGCGTACCACTGCATCTCGACGCAAGCAGAAGCGTCGAGTCTCGTGACTGACTGGTTCTTTCATTCGTCGCAGTGCGGCAATGGCGTGCTGAGCGATGCCGCGCGAACTGTTTACGGTGGCGCCACGCTGTTGCTCGCCAACGCCGACACCGACACGTCTTTCATGTCGCTTGCCAGCACGCCACCGACAGGCGCGGTGTACGCCGCATGGATTGCGACGCCGCCGCCGATCGGCAACGACGCCTTTGGGCTTCACCATCCACTGGCCGATCTGCAGAAGTACAGCACCGGCAAGGTCAACGACTACTTCTCGTGCATCGCACACACCACCGACGGCAACTGCACCTTTGCCACCGCTGCGCCTTCAACGGCGCGCTTCATCGAAGTGATGCTGGGCCAAGGCCCGGTGCAGCCAGGCAGCAGCGGATCGCCACTGTTCACGACATCGAACGGCACGAGCGTGCTGGTGGGTCAGTTGTTCGGCGGGGCGGCTTCATGCACCAATGCGATCGCGGTGTACGGGCGCTTCGATGTCGCCTACAACGCGGGCATGTCGCAGTGGCTCAATGCGCCGGCGCACCCGCGCATCCCGATCTATCGGTTCTATAACACCGACACCTCTACGCATTTCTACACAGCCAGCGCGACCGAGCGCGACACCGTGCGCAACACCATGCCGAAGTACAACTACGAAGGCATTGCTTTCTACGCGTACCCCGATGGCGCCACAGGAGCGACGGCGCTGGAGCGCTTCTACAACACCAAGACCGGCGCACACTTCTACACGATCAGCGCAGACGAAGCGCAGAGCGTAAAGGCCAACAATCCGGCCTTCAACTACGAGGGCAAAGGCTGGTATGCCAACGTGGGCGCCACCACGGGTGCGACTGCCATGTACCGTTTCTACAACACGCGCACCGGTACGCACTTCTATACGACCAGTGCGGCAGAACGCGACTCCGTGCTGCAGAACTCTCCTGCCTACAACTACGACGGAATCGCCTACTACGCCTGGACTGCGCTCTAGGCTTTAGCTTTCCAGCGAATCCACATGCGCGACGATGGCCCCCGGCGTCGTGAACCAGATCTCGCCGCGGTCCCGCGCGGCAGCCAGCGCTTCCAGCGCCCGCCGCAAATGCCGCAGCCGATACGGCTGCCCGACGATGTAAGGGTGCAGCGCCACACCCATCACCAACGGCTGCGTGCGCGCCTGTTCGCGCATCTCGTCGAAGTTGTCGATCACCATCGTCGTGAAGTCTTTCGCATCCATCTGGCGCGCGATGATCATCGGGATGTCGTTGAGTTCTTGCGGGTACGGCACGGCCCACAACGACTTGCCGCTGCGCGTGCGCATGCGTGTCGGCTGGTCGTCGTGGCACCAGTTGAGCGTGTAGGTGTAGCCGGTCTCGACGAGCAAGTCCGGCGTCACCGCGCTCTCCGATATCCAGGGCGACAGCCAGCCCGCGGGCGTGATGCCGCTCTCGCCGGCGATGCGGTCGCGACAGCGTTCGAGCAATGCGCGCTCACCGGCTTCGCTGTAATCGCCTTGTCGCTCCGCGTTGCTGTGGCCGTGGCCGATGAGCTCGTCGCCGCGCAGCTGCACAGCGCGCAGCAGTTCGGGGCAGTGGTCGTACAGCGCGGTGTTGATCAAGGCGCCGGTGGGCAGGCCGAGCGAGTCGAAGAGTTCGAGGCAGCGCCACGCACCGACGCGGTTGCCGTATTCGCGCCATCCGTGGTTGAGCACATCGGGCTCCGGTGACGGCGGTCCGATGCGGGCGCCCAGGCCATCACCAAAAGCGAAGTGCTCGAGGTTGAAGCCGAGGTAAACGGCGAGCCCGGCGCCGTTCGGCCAGCGGTAGTCGGGCCGCCGGGTGATCGGCGAATAGTCGAAGCGGTCGTGCGAGGGAAGCCTGTCGGGCCAGCGTGCGGTCATGCGGTGAGTTTGCAAGAGGCGGGCCACCTCCGCAAGGCAGGCCATGAACGCCGGGCACAATTCGCCGATGCGTTTTTTCAAGGACTTGAGCCTGTCGGCTTTCACGGCCGGCTTCGTCGCGGTGCTGGTCGGCTTCACCAGTTCCGTGGCCATCGTGTTCCAGGCCGCACAGGCCTTCGGCGCCACGCCCGCGATGATCACCTCGTGGATGTGGGCGCTGGGGCTCGGCATGGGTCTGTGCTCCGCGGTGCCTTCGTTGTATTGGCGCAAGCCGGTCATGATTGCGTGGAGTACGCCCGGCGCGGCGGTGCTGGCGGTGGCCGGCGTGGGCTACGGCATGAACGAGGCGGTCGGCGCCTTTATCGTCTGCGCGGCGATCATTACGCTGGCCGGCGCGACCGGCTGGTTCGAGCGCGTGATGAACAAGATCCCGATGGCGATCGCCTCGGCGCTGCTCGCGGGTGTGCTGGCGCGCTTCGGCTTGCAGGCCTTCCTTGCGGCGCAGACAGCGCTGCCGCTCGTCTTGCTGATGCTGGCCGCCTACCTGCTGGCCAAGCGCTTCATGCCGCGCTATTCCGTGCCGCTGACGCTGCTCGTCGGCGTCGTCTATGCGGCGTCGCGCGGCCAGTTGGCCTGGTCGACGGTGCACTTCGATATGGCCCTGCCGATCTTCACGATGCCGGTGTTTACCTGGCGCGCCGCGGTGAGCCTGGCGCTGCCCTTGTTCGTCGTCACGATGGCCTCGCAGAACCTGCCCGGCGTCGCGGCGATTCGTGCGGCCGGCTACGACCTGCCGATCAGCAAGCTCATCACCATCAGCGGAGTCGCCACGCTGGTGCTCGCGCCGTTCGGCGGCTATGCGCTCAACCTCAGCGCCATCACCGCGGCCATCTGCATGGGGCCTGAGGCGCACGACGACCCGAAGCGGCGCTATACGGCGGCAGTGAGCTGCGGTGCGATTTACGTGGTGATCGGGCTCTTCGGTGCGGCGGTGGTCGGCGTGCTGACCGCGTTTCCGAAAGAGCTGGTCGCTGCCATCGCCGGGCTCGCATTGCTCGGCACCATCGGCGGCGGACTTGCCGCGGCGGTGCGCGACGAGTCGCATCGCGAGGCAGCGCTCATCACCTTTCTCGTCACGTTGTCGGGCGTCTCCGTGGCCGGCATCGGCTCGGCTTTCTGGGGTGTAGTGGCCGGCGCCATTGCGCTGGCCGCGCAGCAACTCGGTCGGCGCAATCGTTACGACTCCGCTCAAAGCAACCTCAGCGCCGACACGACAAAAACCTCCGTCGGCAAGGCCATCGCACCCGGCGGCAAGATCGTGCCCAATGAACAGCAGGCGACCCGCAACGCGGCCGCCGGAAAGACCTTCTGATGCACAACATTCTCTTCGTCGCCGATCCGCTCGATGAATTCAAGATCTACAAGGACACCACTTTTTCGATGATGCGCGAGGCGCAGCGCCGCGGGCATCGCATCGCGGCGTGCCTGCCGCAAGACCTGCAATGGAAGTCAGGTGGCGTGGTTACCGCCAACGTTCAGCAGATCACCCTCACCGGCGACGCCAAGGACTGGTATCGCGAAGACATCATCGAGACCAAGGCGCTCAAGGATTTCGACATCGTGGTGATGCGCAAAGATCCACCATTCGATGCCGAGTACATCTACGCGACGCACCTGCTCGAGCAGGCCGAGCGTGAAGGCGCGCATGTGGTCAACACGCCGCGCGCGTTACGCGACCACCCCGAAAAGCTCGCGATCATGGAGTTCCCGCAGTTCGTGACGCCGACGTTGGTCACGCGCAGTGCCGAGTCGGTGCGCGACTTTCATGCGGAGCACGGCGACATCATCCTGAAGCCGCTCGACGGCATGGGCGGCATGGGCATCTTCCGCGTGCGGCAAGACGCGATGAACCTCGGCTCCATCGTCGAGACGCTGAACAAGGGCGGCGCGGAAACCATCATGGTCCAGCGCTTCGTGCCGGAGATCACGCAGGGCGACAAGCGCATCCTGATCATCGCGGGCAAGCCGGCGCCCTTCGTGCTGGCGCGGATTCCGCAGGGCACAGAAGTGCGCGGCAATCTGGCGGCCGGTGGCAAGGGCGTGGCGCAACCGCTGACCGCGCGCAATCGAGAGATCGCAGAAGTCGTCGGCCGCACGCTCGCACCACGCGGTCTGCTGTTGATCGGGCTCGACGTGATCGGCGATTCGGTCACAGAGATCAACGTCACCAGCCCCACCTGCTTTCAGGAAATCACCGAACAAACCGGCTTCGACGTGCCGGCGATGTTCATTGATGCGCTGGAAGAATCAGTCGGCATCAAACGCAACTAGGCGCTACTGGAGCCACCGAGCCTCGGGGTGCGGTCTGTCGCGCACGCCGCTTGCGCGCCCAGATCACGATGCCGGTGATCGACAGCATGGCGACACCGAGGCCCATCGCCGACATCATGATGCGGCCCGGCAAGCCGAGGATGCGGCCGGAGTGCATCGGGAACTGCAGCTGCACGAACACGTCTGCGGCGGTGCCTTTCCATGGCACGTTCTGGCTCAACAGGCGACCGTCCATACCGTCGATGTAGAGGTTGCTCAGACCCATGCCGCCTTGTCCGTTTTCAGCGCCGGGCTTGAAGAACGACACGTTGTAGAAGCCGTAGCGCGCCTCGTAGTAGATGCCTCCCGGAGGCGTCGTCCAGCCTTGTCGCCGTGCCTCGGCCTCGGCGATGTCCACGACCTGTGCGAAACCCAGTGACGGCGTGATGGTGGTACCGAGCGGTGCCATGGTTCGCGTCTCGTAGGGACCGGGTGTCGTCTTCGACACCAGCGACAGCACGGGATAGAAGACTTCGCGGTACAGGTTGAGTGAAAACGAGGTGAAGGCGATCACGATGATGAACACCCAGGCCCAAAGCCCGCCCGCGCGGTGCAGATCGAAGTTGAGCCTGTAGCCACCGGCGCGCCACCGGATGGCCCATGCCGGTTGCCAGCGGCCCAGCCAGGTCGTCGGCTTGCGATGACGCGCCGCGTGCTTCGGCGCGTCGCGCGGCATCTTCAGGCGACGCGGCGTGGTGATGTAAAGCGCCACGCAGCTGTCGATCAGCCACACCAGCGCCACCGTCCCCATGATCCAGTAGCCAATGCGATCGGTGCCCCAGATCGCGGGGATGTGCAGGCTGTAGTGCACCGTGCGCAGAAAGGGCATGAGGCTTTCGCGCGAGAGCGAGACGGCGGTCGAGTCGCGCTGGCCGACGACGTGTCCAGTGACCGGGTCGACGAAGACCTGGTTGTAGCCGAGCGAATAGGGCTGTCGCGTGGCAGCGTCGGTGCGTGGCTCGACGAAGAAGGCAGCGTTATGGCCTGCTTCGAGTCCGAGCGAAACGTAGCTGACTTTGGCGCGCGGATCGGCTGCTTCCACCGCCGCGGCCATTGCCATCGGATCCTTGAAGGGTCCGCGGCTATCGGTGTCGTAGAGCGCGCTGTTGAGCCACTCGTCGAGTTCGTGATCCCATGATGTCACCGCGCCTGTGAGGCCGGAGACGATCAGAAAGAGCGCGACCGTGAGGCCCAGCCAGCGGTGAGTGACGGTAAAAAACGCGCGCACGGATCAGGCGTGTCCTTAGAAGTTGACCGTGCCGGTCAGGACGAACGTACGTGGCTGGCCCAAGACGAGGTAGTTCGCGCCGGGATAGCCACCAGCCGATGCCCAATATGACTTGTTGAGCACGTTGTCCACACGTCCCCGGATCGTGAGCAATCGCCCGTTGCCGATGTCCATGAGATAGCGCGCACCGAGGTCCAGACGAGTCCATGACGGCAGCACTTGCGTGTTGGCAGCATCGGCGTACTGCTTGCCGGTCTGCAGCACGCGTGCATTGACCGAAAAGCCGTTGATGCCCGGCACGTCCCACTCGGCGCCCAAATTGATCTGGTGCTTCGGCACGCCGATCACGTCGTTGCCGTTGTTCGACGCGATTGCGCTGCGGCGCTGCTCTGCGTCGAGAAATGTGACGCCGCCCAGCAGGCGCAGGCCCTTCGTCGGTTCGCCGAACACCGACAGTTCGACGCCGCGATTGCGCTGCTCGCCATACGAGCCATAGGTCCCGTTCTGCAGGTAAGCGCTCGGCTTGCTCGTGCTGAAAAGTGCGACGCTGGCACCGATGTTGCCGCCGTCGTACTTGGCGCCAATTTCCTTTTGCTTCGACACATACGGTGCAAAGACCTGCCCCGCGTTGGTGACGCGCTGCCCGGCCGACGTGGTGGCCGGGGCGACGTCGCCCTTGATCAGGCCTTCGATGTAGTTGGCGTAGAGCGAAAGGCTTTTCATCGGCTTGAAGACGAAGCCGACCACGGGAGTCGTCTTGCTCTGGTCGTAGCCGTCGAGTCGCGAGCCTTTGTTGTAGTCGTACGTCGTGTCCTTGATCTTCTGGCGACGCGCACCGACGGTGAGCAGGACCGTGTCTTGCGCAAAAGACATGGTGTCGGCAACGGCGAAGCTCGACGTGTAGATCGATTCAGTCAGCCCCGGGTTGCTCAGCACGCCGCCGGTGAAGAAGGTCGCCGCCGGCGCGAACACCGCGGTCGGCCGGTAGATGTTGCTGTCGATTCCACTGAAGCCTGACAGCGCATAGGCATTGCGCGAGTCGGAACTCAAGGCCGCCGCCGAAGCCACCACCGTATGGCCGATGCTCCCGGTCTGGAACTTGCCGCGGATACCGATTTCGCCGGTGTTGACCTTGTCCTTGCGTGCGTTGTCGAAACGGTAGCCGGACGTATCGCCGAGCGCATCGATGATGCTCATTGGCGTGAGCGAATTGTCTTCGGTGCTGTGGCGCGTGCCGACCGCGGCCCAGGCCGTGACGTGCGAAGAAAGATCGACCTCGCCGCGCACCGTGCCGAATACGTCCCGGCTGTTCGAATAGGTCCAGGGCTGCGCGAAGTTGTTCTTCGCATCCGGTGCTTCGGGGATCGGCAGGTTAAAGACCGGCGTCACGCTCGGGCGAGGCGACTTCAGCTTGTCGTTCTGGTAGCCGACATCGGCCGACAGGCGCACGTTGCTGCTGTGCCAGTCGAGGCCGAGGCTGAGTGCGCTCAGCTGATGCTTTTCACCGTCGACGCCGTCGTCACCGCCATCGCGACGGGCAGCGTTCAGGCGAATGCCAGTTGCCTGGTCAGGCCCGAAGCGCCGGGCGATGTCTGCCGCCACGTAACCCTGCCCGCCGCTTTGCACGCCGACGGAAACCTCGCTCAGCGGCTCGTTCGGCGCCCGCTTGGGGAGTACGTTGATCAGCCCGCCGATGCCACCGCCGCCGACCGAACCCGCGCCTGCGCCGCTCAGAAACGCGTTGGCGCCGCGAAATACCTCGACGCGCTCGACGAATTCGGCTGCCATGTACTGACGCGGCACCAAGCCAAAGAGGCCGTTGTACGACACGTCGTCGGAGAACACCGGAAAGCCGCGAATGAAGTACGCCTGCTGGAAGTTGCCGAAGCCCCGCGCGGAGCGCACGGAGGCGTCGTTCAACAACACGTCGCCGATACTTTGCGCTTGCTGATTCGCGATCAGTTGCTGGGTGTAGGTCGTCGTGTTGAATGGCGTGTCCATCATGTCTTGCGCGCCCAGCACGCCGATCCGGCTGCCGCGTGCGACTTCGCCCCCAGCGAAGGGCTTGCTCAAGCCTTCGGCCGATGCGTCGGCACTGGCCTCGACCTTGATCGTCTCCAGCGTTTGCGGGGCGGCCGGCTGAGCCTGCGCAGCGGCGCTCAGGGCATGGATTGCCAGGGCACTGGCGATTGCGACAGCGCGCAGGGGGAAACGGGCGGGAGCCATGTGAGGTTCTGTTGTTGCAAATGAGAACCGTTATTGTTCATGAAAAATGTCCCTCTCGCGGTACTTTCATGCAGATTTGCTGTGAACGCCACACCGCCGGGTGCAACTCCGGATCGCTGCACGCCGGTCACTCGCCGATAACTCGCAGTCGACTATCCGCTTTGCGCCTGCCCGTCGACGAACACCTTGAGTTCCCCCGGCGCGAAAGCGGTCCACGCTTCGTTGGTCGTCAGTGGCGCCGTGACGACGATCGCCACCCGATCGGTCGGCGTGGTGTGCGCCGCGAAGTCGATCGCCAGATCGTCGTCCGACAACTGCGCCGAAACGAACGGATGCCGACGTTCGACGTACCAAAGGTTGGTCGACGCGTGCGCCCACAACGCCTGCCCGTTCGACAGCATGAAGTTGAAGGTGCCGTGCTTCGCCAATTGCGGCGCCAGCTCACGCAGCGTGAGCGTGAGCTCGTCGACGCTCGGCACACCGGCGTGCGACTTGGCCAGCTCCTGCATCAGCCAGCAGAACGCGTGCTCGCTGTCGGTGCTGCCCACCGGATGAAAGGCGCCGTGCAGCCGTGGCCTGAAATCCTTCAGGTCGCCGTTGTGCGCGAAGACCCAGTAGCGGCCCCACAACTCGCGCACGAAGGGGTGGCAATTCTGCAGATTGATGGCGCCCTGCGTCGCCTTGCGAATGTGCGAGACGACGTTCTGGCTCTTGATCGGATAGCGGCGAATCAGCTCGGCTACCGGTGAATCGCAGGCCGGTTGATGGTCGACGAAATGACGCAGACCACGGTCTTCGAAGAAGGCGATGCCCCAGCCGTCGGCGTGATGGTCGGTGCGGCCGCCGCGCTGCGCGAACCCCGCGAAGCTGAACGTCACGTCCGTGGGGGTGTTGCAGTTCATCCCGAGCAATTGGCACATGGCTGCATTAAACCGTTGTCGGCAGCGGCTTCTTCTGGCGCAACTGCAGCGCCGCCAGGATGGCCAGTGCGCACAGCCCTGCCAACATGGCAAAGGCCTCGTCGAAAGCCGCTATCCGCGCCACGCTGGTGGTCGGGTTGATGAGCGAGTCGCCATGCACCGCCAGACGCCACTCGAGCACGATGGCGCACAGGCTCACGCCGGTCGCGCCGCCCAGCATCCGCAAAAAGCTGATGGCGCTCGCGCCCTGCGGAATCAGCGGCTTGGCCAGCGGCCGCATCGATCCGATGTTGAGGGACGGCAGGATGAAGCCGAGGCCGATGCGCCCGATGGTCGCGAAGATCACCAGCAGCCAGATGCCGCTGTCGAGCCTGAGCACAATCATCAGCGCGAACGAAAGCGCCAGCAACGCCAGCCCGATGCTCACCAGCATCCACGTCGGCTGGCGATCGGCCAGGCGCCCGACCAGCGCGATGGTGATGGCCAGCACGATGCCGGCCGGCAGCATGATCGTGCCCACATGGGAGGCCGACAGCTGCAGTCCGAGCTGCATATACACCGGCAGCAGGTAGGTCGAGCCGAACAGCGCCGTGCCGTAGATGAAGGCCACCACGCTGCCCATCGCGAACTGTCGGTACTTGAATAGCGCCAGGTTCATCAGCGGCTCGCGACCCGAGGCCGACATCCGCCTTTGCCACCAGAGGAACGCTACAAACGCAAGACCGGCGCCGGCCAGCAGCAGCGTCGCGTGCAACGGCGAATCACCGCGCAGCGCGACCAGCCCGTTCAGCAGGCACAGCGTGCCGATCGTGCCCAGGCCGAGCCCACGCCAGTCGAGGTTGCCAGCGCGCGCAGCGACCACGCCGCCCGGTGCGGTGGTCGGCACGAATCGGTACGCCAGCGCGATCGACGCGATGCAGAACGGCACCACCATGAAGAAGATCGAGCGCCAGCCGAACAGGTCGACCAGCACGCCGCCGATGCTCGGACCGATCGCCGGCGCCAGCACCACGCCCATGCCGAAGAGGCCGCTCGCGCGCCCCTGTTCGTGTGGCTCGAAGGCGCGCAGGATGATGATGGCGGGGATCGGCTGCACCACGCCGGCGGCCAATCCTTCGACCACCCGCGCGACCAGCACCAGAGAGAAGTTGTTCGACAAACCGCCGGCCAGCCCGCCCAGCAAAAGCAGCACCATCGTGCCGACGTAGGTCGCGCGATAGCCATAGCGACCGAGCAGCCACGGCGTGGTCAGCATCGATACCGTCATCGCGACCATGAAGCCGGAACTCACCCACTGCGCTCGCTCCTGCCCGAGCGAAAAGTAATGGCTCATGCCCGGAATGGCCACGTTGACGATGGTCGACGACATGATCGACGCCATCGTGCCCACCATCACCGACAGCAGCAGATACCAACGGTAGCGATCGCCGTACCGGTCGCGCAAGCTGTGGATCGAAGGCGCCGCAGAAATCGGTGGCGAGTCGGCGGGCGGGCGGTCGGGGATCTGTGGAATCTTGGGGTCGGTCATTGGCGCGCGGATGGCCGCGGGGGTTCGGCCGTCCTACAAGGATATCGGCGTTTGAGCGCGTGTGCTCTCGCGCCCGGTGACTTCACAATGACGCCATGGAACAGACCTTCCAATCGCAATCCGTCGGCACCGCGCCAGAGCAGTCGGACCACTCGCTCGCCGCCGACCTCAAGGCGCCGACACTGAGCCGCGCCTACCAGTGTCAATGCGGCCGCCCGATTTTTCTCGGCAACAGCGAATGCCTGGCCTGCCACACGCCGCTTGGTTATGTCGTCGAGAGCCTGGGAGTCGTGCCGCTCGCACCCGCGACGTTCCAGGGCGCCGAGGCCGACACCTACACCGTGTTCGGCGATACGAACGGCAAGGCCTACCGGCGCTGTACCAACCTGATGACCGCATCCAGTTGCAACTGGATGGTGCCTTCACCGCGTGAGGGTGACGACGCCAGCTTCAACACGATCGGCCTCGCTCCCGGCTACTGTCTGTCGTGCAGTGTGACGCGGACGATTCCCGATCTCTCCGTCGAAACCAACGGCGTGCTGTGGCGCAAGTTGGAGCAATCGAAGCGCCGCCTCGTCTCGCAATTGCTCGCGCTCGGACTGCCCGTCGTGAGCCGGCACGCCGACCCGGTGCATGGGCTGGCCTTCGACTTCTTGAGCAACATGCCCGGCGGCCCGCACGTGCTGACGGGCCACGAAGACGGCGTGATCACGCTGAATGCCGAAGAAGCAGAAGACGCGGTGCGGGAGCGCATCCGTGCCGAAATGCGCGAGCCGTATCGCACGCTGCTCGGGCACTTTCGTCACGAGATCGGCCACTACTACTGGGACTTGCTCGTCTACCCGACGAACTGGCTCGAACAGTTTCGTGCGCTCTTCGGCGATGAACGCGTCGACTACGCTACCTCCCTGAAAACGCACTACGAGCAAGGGCCGGTGCCCGACTGGCGCAATCGCTACGTGACCAGCTACGCCAGCTCGCATGCGTGGGAAGACTGGGCCGAGACCTGGGCGCATTACCTGCACATGGCCGATACGGCCGACACCGCCATGAGCTTCGGAGTCGACGCGACACGCGCGGAACTTGCCAGCGATTTATTCGAGCCCGCCGACCTGTGGCAGCCCGACCATCCGGACGCGATGAAGTTTCTCGACTTCCTGAACGGCTGGGTGCGCCTGACCAACGTGCTCAACGAGTTGTCGCGCAGCATGGGCCAACCCGACTACTACCCGTTCGTGCTGCCACGCGCGGCGGTGGGCAAGCTGCAGTTCATCCACCAGGTCATCACCGACCAGCGCCATCGCATCGGCGCACCTTCTCCCGCGCCGGAAGCGATGAGCGATCCCGTCCCCGTGCCGCCGACGGTGGGTTCGACGACGTCGCTGCAAGGTTCGCAAGCTTTGCAGCAGCCGCCGACGCGATCGACACCGCTGCAGATGCGCCAGCCTGTGCAGCAGGCACAGGGCTACGCATACGACCACGGGTTTTTCTCGCGGCGTTGAGGCCGCGCGAGCATGGGTCTGCTTGTCAGCGGGGCGTGGCAGCTGCGCAGCGGGCACAGATACATGAAGCGCCGCGCGCCGCTTCGGGCACCTTGGAAAGCAATGCCGCGCTGAAGTCGGCCTGCATGCACCAGCACTCGCTTTGCAGTGTGCCGGTTTCGCGCGCCAACTCGACGGCACAGCGATTCGCTTCGCCGCAGATCGGACAGTGAGTGGCGTCGATCACGCCGATGATCTCGCCATCGTTCATGGCCGACCAGCCGCCGATATCGCCATGATCAAGCCACCTCGAAGGTGGGTAGCTTTTTCGGCACCGCCACATTGCTCAGCGTCACGTACACCGGCAAGCCATCGCGGTACGCCGGATAGTCTTCGCCCTGAATCAACGGCATCAGATACCGTCGGCAAGCTTCGGTGATGCCGAAGCCATCGGCCGTGATGAAGTCGCGCGGCATGAACTTCTCGGTGTTGGCCACCGCTGCGAGCGGTGCACTGCCGATGCGATATGTGTAGGGCAAATCGCTGGTGCGCTCGATCGTCGGCATCACTGCATTGCGACCTTCGATGGCGAGTTCGATGGCGCGTTGGCCGAGTTCGTATGCCTGTCTCACATCGGTCGCCGAAGCAATGTGTCGCGCCGAGCGTTGCAGGTAGTCGGCCACCGCCCAATGGAACTTGTGGCCGAGCGCTTCCTTGACCATGTTGGCAACGACCGGCGCCGCGCCGCCGAGCTGCGCATGACCGAATGCATCGCGCGTGCCCTGTTCCGCCAGGAAGCTGCCGTCGGCGCGATGACAGCCTTCGGACACGACCACGGTGCAGTAGCCATGCTGCTTCACCAGCGCATCGACGCGCTCCAGGAACGCCGCCTGGTCGAACTCGATCTCGGGGAACAGGATCACGACCGGGATGCCGTGGTCGGTCACCAGCCCGCCCGCCGCGGCAATCCATCCGGCGTGCCGTCCCATCACTTCGAGCACGAAGACCTTGGTCGATGTCGCGGCCATGGAGCGCACGTCGAGTGACGCTTCAAGGGTGGAGATCGCGACGTACTTGGCGACGGAGCCGAAGCCCGGACAGCAGTCGGTCAACGGCAGGTCGTTGTCGATGGTCTTCGGCACATGGATCGCCTGCAGGGGATAGCCGAGCGACTGCGACAACTGGCTCACCTTGAAGCAGGTGTCGGCCGAATCGCCGCCGCCGTTGTAGAAGAAATAACCGATGTCATGCGCCTTGAACACCTCGATCAGCCGCTCGTATTCGCGGCGGTTTTTCTCGAGCGACTTGAGCTTGTAGCGGCACGATCCGAAGGCGCCCGCCGGCGTGGTGCGCAACGCGGCGATGGCGTCGGCCGGCTCTGCGCTGGTGTCGATCAGGTCTTCGGTCAGTGCGCCGAGGATGCCGTTGCGCCCGGCATAGACGCGGCCTATTCGGTCCGGGTGGCGTCGCGCTGTTTCGATCACGCCGCAGGCCGATGCGTTGATGACCGAAGTGACGCCACCGGACTGCGCGTAGAAAGCATTGAGGACAGTCATGGTGCATTGTCCTGCAGCGGCCCCGAGAGGCCAAATCCGCGTTCAACGCCCCGGAAAAACCGGTGCCCGTTTCTGCAGGAACGCCGTCACGCCTTCGCTGAAGCTCGGCTTGTCGATCAGTTCGCGTTGCCGCTCGCTCTCGAAATGCAATTGCTCGCTGAGCGTGTGCTGCGCCGAGGCTTCGAACGCCTTGCGGGCTTCGAGCACCGCGTGCGCCGGCAGGCGCGCCAGGCGCTCCGCGATCTTCTGTGCTTCGAGCAACAGCAAATCGTCTTCACAGGCGGCCCAGATCAAACCCCATCGCTCCGCCTGGTCGGCGCTCACGCGCTCGTCGAGCAATGCCATGCCCATGGCACGTGCCGCCCCGATGCGGCGTGGCACGAACCAGGTGCAGCCGAGGTCCGGCACGATGCCGAGCTTGGGCAAGAACGGCAGATAGAAGTACGCGCTGCGTGCCGCGATGGTGATGTCGGCCGCAAGTGCCAGGCCCACGCCGGCGCCCGCCGCCGCACCGTTGACCGCTGCGACGATCGGCACCGGCAGCGCACGCATCGCCTCGATCAACGGATTGCTGAGCGACTGCATCCACTCGGCGGTCTGCGTGCCGAGCGAGTCTTTCGCCTTGCCATCTCCGCCGTCAGCACCGCCAAGAATCGCGCTCAGATCTGCACCCACGCAAAACGCCTTGCCGGCACCGGTGAGCACCACCGCGCGCACGCTGCGGTCGTCGGCCACGCGCGCCAGCGTGTCGCGCAGTTCGACCTGCAGGTCCATCGCGATCGGGTTCAACCTGGTCGGGATGTTGAGCGTCAGCGTCGCGACGCCGTTTTCCAATTCATACAGGACATGCGACATCAGAGTCTTTCGATGATGGTGACGTTGGCCATGCCACCGCCTTCGCACATCGTCTGCAGGCCATAGCGCTTGCCGCGCTGAGCCAGCGCATGGATCAGCGTGGTCATCAGCTTGGTGCCCGACGCGCCGAGCGGATGACCGAGCGCGATGGCGCCGCCGTTGACGTTGAGCCGCGCCGGGTCGGCGCCGAGCGTTTGCAGCCAGGCCAGCGGCACCGGTGCGAAGGCCTCGTTCACTTCGTACAGGTCGATGTCGTCGATCGACATGCCGGCCTTGGCCAGTGCGCGCTGCGTCGCCGGCAACGGTGCTTCCAACATGATCACCGGGTCGTGCCCCATCACGCTCATGTGATGAATGCGCGCGAGCGGCTTCACGCCGAGCGCCTTCAGGCCGCGCTCGTTGACGACCAGCACGCCGCTTGCGCCATCGCAGATCTGGCTCGCGGTCGCGGCGGTGCAGCGGCCGCCTTCTGCGATCAGCTTGACGCCGGCAATGCCTTCGAGCGTCGCCTCGAAGCGGATGCCTTCGTCGACCGTGTGCATCTGCCCGCTGCCCGATCCATCTGCAAGGCGAATCTCGATAGGCACGATCTCGTCGCCGAACAGGCCTTCACGGCTGGCCGAGATGGCGCGCTTGTGGCTCTCGAATGCGTAGCGATCGAGCGCGTCTTTGTCGAGCCCGTAGTTCTTGGCGATCATCTCTGCGCCGGTGAACTGGCTGAACTCGACGCCGGGGTAGCGCCGCTGCATGCCGGGGCTCATGTAGGTACCGAGTCCGGCCTTGGCCGGCAACGCGTTGGGCGTGAACATCGGCACGCGCGTCATGCTCTCTACACCGCCAGCGATCACCGCGTCCATGCTGCCCGACATCACCGCCTGCGCCGCGAAGTGCAATGCCTGCTGCGACGAGCCGCACTGGCGGTCGACCGAGGTGCCGGGCACGGATTCAGGCAGCTTCGACGCCAGTACCGCGTTGCGCGCGATATTGCTCGCCTGTTCGCCGACCTGGCTGACACACCCGAGGATCACGTCTTCGACCGCCGCCGGATCGATGCCGCTGCGCTCGAGCAATGCATTGATCACTTCGGCCGTCAGGTCGGCCGGATGCCAGCCCGCGAGTTTGCCGCCGCGCTTGCCGCCTGCTGTGCGCACCGCAGCCACGATGTATGCCTCTGCCATCTTTGTTCCTTCAGTGAGCCTTCGATAGGGAAGGTCGATGGTTGAGCGTCATCGCCGCGAGGTCAAGCCGGGGACATCCCGTGCGCGACACCGGCCCGGCGTGACCGCGCCGCTTCAGCGCTCAAGGGCGTCCGCCCACATGAGCGCCTGGAGATGCGCCCAGTTGATCTGGTGGTTGGTCAACTGCAACTCGTTTGCCGCCTTGGAAAAGGCGACGTCGTCACCGCTCTCGCATGCCTTGGTGAGCGCAAGGAACGGTGCCAGCTGCCCTTCGTTGCGCAGCAGCGCGTCGAGCACAGGCTCCGGCAACGTGACCGAACCGAGCGCTTGCGCCATCGGCATGCCGACCAGCGTGTCGAGCAGCGAGAACACGCCGACGATGAAGGCGTTGTCGCAGTCTTCCTGCGGCATCAGTTCGGCAGCGAGCAGCTCCATCAGCCGGCCACGCACCACTGCTGTGGTGCCTGCTGCCGGCGCGGCGCCGCCGGGGCGCGACACCGTCATCAGCAACGTGGCCCAGCGGATCAGTTTGTTGAGCCCGAGGATCATCACCGCGTGGCGGAACGAGGTGATCTCCACGCTCAGCCCGAAGCCGCACGAGTTGATCATGCGCAGCAGCTTGAAAGACAGCGTCGGGTCTTTCTTGATCAGCTCTTCGATGTCGCCGAGGTCGGCTTCGCGCCGCACCAGGTTGATCAACTGGATGATCGTGGCTTGCGAGGTTTGCACCGCCTTGTCGGTGATGGCAGAAGGCTGCGCGAACCAGCGGCCCTGGAACAGCTTGACGCCAAAACGCTTCATCAGTTCGTACTGCTCGACCGTATCGACCTGCTCGGCCACCACATCGGCGCGGCTCGAAGTCTTTGCAAGCTTGATGAAGCGCTCGGCCTGGTCGTTCGGCATGCCGGCCAGGTTGAGCTTCAAGAATGCAGCCATCGGCCGCCACGATGCGTAGGCGGGTTCGAGGACGGCCGGGCCGAACGCCAAACGGAATCCGCTCTCGCGAATTTTCGTCAGCGCCAGACGACCGAACTCGATCTCTTCTTCGGTGCTGCCTTCTCGAGTCGACACCTCGAGCACGACCTTGTCGGGGTCGAGCAAGTCGAGCTGGAGGCCGCCGAGATTTTCGAAAGCGCAATGGATAAAGACGAGCTTTTCGCCCGCCACCGCGTTGGTGCCCGAGTCGGAAAGCGCATCGACCACCACGGTGGAATCGTTCGCGCGGTCGCGCGGTTGTTCGAACAGCGCGTAGCCGAACACGGCGCGCCGCTCGTCGACGATGGCCTGGCGCGACAGCGCAGCGCCCACGCCGACCGGCGCAGCACTTTCGACATCAGGGGCGAGGGCATGATCAGTAGACATCGAGACTCCGGGGAAAGAAAAACAGGGAAAATACAAAGATCGTTCAGGCGGCGCGCGTCGTCAGCAGTCCAGCCGGCTGCAGGCTGCTGCCCGCGAGCATTCGCAGCAGTGCGCGGTTCACGTCGTCGGATGCCAGGCCATAGGTTTCGCGCACGGCACGCAACGGGGCAGGGTCGTCAGATTCGAGGGCGAGGGCGGCTTTCAGGCTCGGTGCATACGGGCCGTTGTGGCTCACGATGGCCGAGACGATTCGCTCCGACAACGGGATCCGACTGAGGCTGAGCTTGAGAGGCTCGTCGAGCACGAGGTCGAGCTGCGCGAACAGGCCGCACAGGTACACCTCGCGCCGCAGATCGTCCTCGATGCCGGCGTCCATCAGGTGCTCCATAAGGTGGCCGCGCAGCACCATCGTCGCGTTCACTGGCCGCAGGCCCGCATCGTCGGTCGCGTGCGGCAGTTGCTCGGCCAGCCACGCACTCAGCGAACGAAAGCCCAGCATCATGAAGCCGTGCCGCAACGACGCGATGCCGCTGCGCAAGCCCAGACCGGCAGAGTTGAGATACAGCAAGAGGCGGTAGGCCAGCGTCGGTTCTTCGCCGAGCAATTGTTCGATGCGTTCGAGCGACGGCTCGTCGTCGAGCGCGTTCATGGTCTGCACGATGGCGCGACGGCTCGGCGGCAGCGGCTGCCCTGCGTAGCGGTGCACGGCATCTTCGACCGGCCAGCCTGCGATGGCCCAGGCGCCTTGCTGATCGAGTGCGTGTTCGGCCAGCGCGCGACTCGCCACGCCTTCGACCATGGAGTTGGGGAGCACCGGGCTGCCTTCGGCGCGGGCCGCAAGACGACCGACTGCAGCCGATTCGCGCGCGCGCTTGGCGGCATGCAACGCGGTGCCGGCATCGACCGCCGACAGCGCGGTCATGCGCCGCTCGAAGCAGCGCGCCACGTCTTCGGGTGGGTTCTGTGCCGCGTCGCCACGCGCCACCATGCGCACGCCGCGCGAGCGCGCGGAATGCACGCTGGCACGCAGCCGTGCGTCGTCGAGCCAGCGCACCGGCACTTCGATCATCGGGTCCGATGGCGTGGCGTGTTGCAGCAGGCTGGTCAGCAGTTCGCGCGACTGCAAAGACAGCAGCAGCGCCGGCGACTCGGCGGTGCGCAGCTCTGCCAGCATGCGAAGCAGGTGATGGCCGTCGACGCCTTCGCTGTCTTCGTGCACGAACAGCTGCACGCCGGACAGTGTGCGGCTCCGGCCCCACAAGGGTCGGTAGCCGAGGGTCAGGCTGCCTAGTACGGTTTGCGCCATGAGGCCTCCCGTGGCATGAGGGTGTGTTTCATCGCGCTAGCTGATGAAGTTGAAGAGCGACTGTTTCTGGATCTGCGCGTAAGAACCGAGCGCCGCGGAATACGCGGTCTGCTGCGTCTGGAAATCCGAGACCCCTTTCACCATGTCGATGTCTTCCGCCCGCGATCGATCCGCCTCCAGCTGGATGCTGCGGTCTGCTTGTCGCCCCGAGATGTCGTCGACCCGGTTCAGCAGGTCGCCGGCCGTACCGCGTGACGACTGCAGGCGCGACAGGCCCGAGTCGATCTGCACCAGTGCCTGCGACACGTTCTGCGCCACTGCGCCCGTGCTGGTGGCGTCACGGATCCCGGCAATCGCCGCGTCGAGCACGCCGAACAGACTGGCGTGGGTGCTCGGCTTCACTTGCAGAGTCGCGCCGTTGGCAGGCGTGCCCGATGGCGTCAACGAAATGCCGTCGAAAGCGATCGCCTGACCTCCCAGGTAAGGCTGCCCGCTCTGCACCGTCGTTCCCGCGGTGGTGTTGAGCACGTCGTAAGTCGTCACACCGCCGCTCACGTTGAACACGATGTTGTAGTTGGCGCCGGTCACCGCGCTCGGGTCGGTGACCTTGCCTGCGTCGGTGTACACGGTGCTGGTGCCGCTCGCCTGCGTGATGGCGAACACGCCGTTCCCGGTGGGCACGTTCATCCAGGTCGCGGCGCCATCGAGCGTGGCGGGCACCGACACCGCGCCGCCTGCGGTCTGGCCTGCGATGCCGTTGAACGTCACGCCGCCGCTGGTGTCGGAGAACGGTGCGGCCGTGCTGCCGAGCCCACCGAAGAGCGGCTGCCCGTTGCTGTCCTTTTCATTGGCGTAGCCGAGGATCTGGTCGCGCAGCGTGGTCATCTGCTGCGCGATGCTGGCGCGGTCGGTGGCGGTGAGCGAGGTGTTGCCGGCCTGCACCGCGAGGGCGCGAAAGTCCTGCACCGCAGTCACCGCATCGCCCAGTGTCGACTCGGCCGTGGCGACCGCGTTGCGTTGCACTTCGAGGGCGCGCTGGTCGGTGGTGACGCGCGCCATGCGCGTGATGGCGCGCTCGGCCTGGGCTGCGCCGCTCGGGTCGTCGCTCGGGCGCAGCACCTTCTTGCCGGCCGTGAGTTGCTCTTGCAGATTCGACATTTGCGACTGCCGTGCGGTGAGTTGGCGCACCGCGTTGTCGTAGGTGTTCGCGCTGCCGAGGCGGGTGGTGTTGCCAGACATGGGTTACTCCGTTGAATTCAGTGCATGCCTTGCAGCAACGTGTCGAAGATGCTTTGCGCAATCTGGATCATCTTGGCCGACGCCTGGTAGGCCTGCTGGTACTTCAGCAGGTTGGCGGCCTCTTCGTCGAGGTTGACGCCCGCCACGCTGGTGCGGCTGGTCTCCAGGTTCGTCGCGATGGAGTTGGAGATACCGGCGGCGTACTGCGCGCTCTGGGAACGCACGCCGACCGTCGCCATCAGCGAGGCGTAGCCATCGGACAGCGGTGCGCCGTCGAACACCGTGGCGTCGCGCAGCCCGAGCATGGCGGTCGCGTTGCCGGCATTCAGGTTGCTGTATCCCGGTGTCGCTGCCTGCACGGTGATGGTGTCGCCGGGTTTCGGTGTGCCTTTCAACGTAAGGTTCCAGCCGTTGAAGCTGATCGGCTGGCCGGCCGTGTAGGCCACGCCGGTCGGGTTGCCGGTACCGGTGCCGGCTACATCGAAGGTGCCGGCCGCGTTGAAAGTCAGCGTGACGGTGCCCGTCATGTTGGCATCGGCCTTGGCCGGCGCAAGTGCCGACACGGTCACGTTGCCGGTGTTGGTGGTGCCGGCGCGCGCCTCGATCGGACTGGCCGCGGCAAGTGCGCGCGGCGAGGTGATCGCGGTCGCGACCTGGCCCGCAGCGGCGGCATACGGCTTGAGGGTGAAGCTGTCGCCGGCGTTGGCGGTGCCGGTACCCACGGCGATCGTCAAGCCATCCACCTGCACCGGCAGCGGTCCGGTGAAGTTGCTGATCTTGCCGTCCGACAGCCGCGTCACCTGCAGGCTGCCTCCCGCGCCGAAGTTGAGCTGGTAGGACGATGCAGCCAGCGCCGATGGGTCGGTCACCGTGGCGCCGACTGTCGCGTTGCCGGTGTTGGCTGTCGCCGGCACCGCGTCGGGCACCGCGATCGGCTGGAAGAAATTGCCGCCCGCATTGCCGTCCAGATCGACACCGAGCTTGTGCTGCGCATTGACCGCGCTGGTGATGGTGGTCGCCATGCGACCCAACAAGTTACGGGCTTCGGCGAGGTCGGTGTTTTGGAAACGCAGCAGTCCGGCCACCGCACCACCGCCCAGCGTTTCGCCCTGGATCGTCGAGCTGGCGTTGGCGCGCGTGAGCGTCAGGGCTTGCGTTCCGTCGGCGCCGGTCGTGAGCGACAGCGGTGCGGCAGAACTGCCGAGCACCAGCGGCTGGCTGCCGATGAAGACGCTCATGGTGCCGTCGTCGGCCGCCACGGTGGTGGTTTGCACCTGATGGTTGAGATCGCGCATTGCCTGATCGCGCTGGTCGAGCAGGTCGTTGGGGGCTTGGCCGCTGCCCTGCGAGCGTGCGATCTGCTGGTTGAGCGCGGCCACCCGCGTGGCCAGGCTGTTGATGGTCGTCACCGCATTGCCCAGTTGCGATTTCACGCCTTGCTGCAAATCGTCGAGCCGGCTTTGCGCATCCCGAAAGCGCGCAGCCATCTCGTCGGCGCGGGTCAACACCACGTTGCGCGCGGTGATGTCGGTCGGCGTGCTCGCCACGTCCGACAGCGAGTTGAGCATGTCGGTCACCGACGCGCCGAGGCCGCTGGCGCCGCCGGTGAAGATGTCTTCGAGTGACGAAAGCTGGTTGGCGCGCGTGCTGTCCATCGACGACACGGAAGCGGCCTGCGCCGCCTGCGTGGTCAGAAAATCGCTGTGGGCACGCTCGATGGTCGAGACCTCGACACCCTTGCCGATATAGCCGCTGCCGGTGTATTGCCCCGGCACCTGTGACATCACCGCGGTCTGGCGCGAATAGCCGACCGTGTTGGCGTTGGCAATGTTGTTGCCGGTGGTCTGCAGCGCAATCTGATTGGCGAGCAGGGCCCGCGCGCCGACGTTGAGCAGACTCATGCTTGAGACCTTTGCAGTTGCAAGCTGGTGTTGATGGCGCGGCTCAGCTTGGCCGCGTAGGCCGGATCGGTGGCATAGCCGGCGCGCTGCAATTCAGTGGCGTAGGCGGTGGCCGAGCCGGTCTGCGCGCGGGCCTGCGCATAGCGCGGGCTCTCGCCGATGAGCTTGGCGTAGTCGCGGAACGACTCTTCGTACGAACCGTAGGCGCGGAACTTGGCCGTGACCTTCTTGGCTTCGCCGTCGACGTATTCGGTCGTCGTGATCTCGGCGACCTTGCCGGTCCAGCTGCCCGTGGCCTTGATGCCGAACAGGTTGAAAGCATTGCTGCCGTCGGCATTGCGGATCTCGCTCTTGCCCCAGCCGGTTTCATGGCCGGCCTGGCCGATCATGAAAGCCGACGGAATGCCGGTGGCCTGCGCCACGCGCTCGGCCGCTTCGGTGTGCTGCGACACAAAGCCGCTTTGCGTCGCGCTCGGATTCGTCGTGGTGCCGCCGAGCGACACCGTCGGCGTGGCGCTGCGCGCATTGCCGGTCATCTGCTGCGTAAGCTGGCGCGTGATGGCTTCGGTCAGGCCGCCGGGCATGCCGGAGAGCTGCACCGCGAACTGCTGGTCGAGCAAATCGGTGCCCAGCTTTTCACCGTCGCTGTCCATCAGGCCCGACTTCATCGTGGCCTCGCGCATGCTCTTGATGAGCTCACGCATGAAGAGCGATTCGAACTGCTTGGCGGCTTCCTTGACGGCCTTGGGGTCGTTGCTGCCCGCGACCAGCTTGAGCGTGTCGAGCGAACGCGCGTCGGCCGCGAGTCCGCCACTGCTCAGGGTGGGAATGGATGACGGCGCGGCCATGTCAGTGCCGCCCGGCCGCCCGAAGGCAATGACGCTCCCCCTCGGGGGGCGGCGATACGCGAAGCGATGAGCGTGGGGGCTTCATCTTCAGATGACTTCGAGTTCTGCGTTGAGTGCGCCCGAGGCCTTGATGGCCTGCAGTATGGCGAGCAGGTCTTGCGGCGTGGCACCGAGTGCATTGAGCGCACGGACCACGTCCGACAGCAGTGGCGAGTTCGGCACCTGAATGAGGATGCCCGGTTCCTGCTTGATCTGGATGCTGGCCTGCTCGGCCACCACGGTCTTGCCGTTGGAGAACGGCTGCGGCTGGCTGATGATGGGCTGCGAGCTGATCGTGATCGACAGGTTGCCGTGCGCCACGGCGCAGGGGCCCAGCGTGACGGCCTGGTTCAGCACCACCGAGCCGGTGCGCGCATTGATGACCACGCGCGCCGCCGGAATCGGAATCTCCAGCGTGAGCTCTTCGAGTTGCGCGATGAAGCTGACACGGGCGTTGGCATCGACCGGTGCCTGCACCTGCACCGTGCGGCCATCGAGCGCGCGGGCCAGGCCGCTGCCGAGCTTCAGGTTGATCACGGCGGCGACGCGGCGCGCAGTTTCGAAGTCGGACGAATTCAGGTCCAGACTCACGCTGTCGCCGTCGTTCAGCGAGGTCGGCACCGAGCGCTCGACTTGCGCGCCGTTCGGCACGCGACCCGCGCTCAGATGGTTGATCTGCACCTTGCTGCCGGCCGCCGAGGCACCTGCGCCACCGATGATCAGGTTGCCCTGGGCCAGCGCATAGATCTGGCCGTCGGCACCGCGCAGCGGCGTGGCGATTAGGGTGCCGCCCTTCAGCGACTTGGAGTTGCCCATCGACGAGACGTTGACGTCCAGCGTCTGGCCCGGTTGTGCAAAGGCCGGCAGCGTCGTCGTCACGATGACGGCCGCCACGTTCTTCAGTTGCAGCTGCGATGCGGTCGCGGCCGGCAAGGTCACGCCCAGCTGCTGCAGGTAGTTGGCCACGCTCTGCGTGGTGTAGGGCATCTGCGTGGTCTGGTCGCCCGTGCCGTCGAGGCCGACGACCAGGCCGTAACCCGTCAATTGATTGGAGCGCACGCCTTGCACGGCGGCCACTTCCTTGATGCGGATGGCGTGGGCGGGCGCGAGCAGCGCCATGCTCAACATGAGCAGACCGGAAAGGCGAATGGAGAGCTTCTTCATCAGCTGCTTAAAAGGGAAGGACGCTCATGAAGAAGCGGTTGAGCCAAGGCATCACTTGCGCTTCCTGCTGCGCACCGCGGCCACGCGATTCGATGCGCACGTTGGCCACCTGGGCCGAGCTCACCACGCTGCCGGCCTGGATGGAGCGCGGATCGATGGTGCCGGAGAAGCGCAACACGTCGACGTTCTGGTTCACGCCGATCTGCTTTTCGCCCGTAACGACGAGGTGGCCGTTGGGCAGCAAGTCGACCACGGTCGCGGTGATCGAGCCCTGGAAGGTGTTGGCGCTTTCAGTGCCGCCCTTGCCTGCGAAGTTGTAGGTCGAGTCGGCCGTCGCGCTGGCGCGGCTGAACGAGTTGCTCTTGAAGAAAGGCATCGCGCTGATGCTGGCGTTGATGTCGTCTTTCTTGTCGATCGACGAGGTGGACTTCTGGCTCGCGGTCACGTTCTCGACGATGGCGATGGTCACCGTGTCGCCGACAAGGCGTGCGCGGCGGTCCTCGAACAGCGGGCGATAGTTGCTGGTATGGAATAGGCTGCCGGTGGCATTTCGCGGTGCGGCGACAGGCGCCGGCACTGCGGGCGGTGCCGTGCTCGGCATGTCGACCTGCGGCGTGTTGGCGAGCGTGGTGCAGCCGGTGACGAATACCGACACCGACAACAGCGAGAGCACCAAGGCAAGAGAGGCGAGACGTTTCATGAACTGGCTCGAGGTGGTCAGAGCTGCGCGAGCTTCTGCAGCATCTGGTCGCTGGTCTGGATCGCCTTCGAGTTCATCTCATAAGCGCGCTGCGTCTGGATCATCGAGACCAGTTCCTGCACCACGTTCACGTTCGAGGTTTCCAGGAATCCCTGCATCACGGTGCCCAGGCCGTTGGTGCCGGCGGTGCCGCCTTGCGGCTGGCCCGACGCGGCGGTCTCGGCGTAGAGGTTTTCGCCACGCGGTTCGAGGCCGGCCGGATTCACGAAGTTGGCGATGGCCAGCGTGCCGATGGTCTGCGGCGCGGCCTGGCCGGTGAGCGTGGCCGACACGGCGCCGTCGGTCGCGATGCTGACGTTGGTGGCACCCGCAGGGACTGTGATGCCGTTGGCCACCGGCAGACCCGCCGCCGTCACGAGGCGACCTTGCGCGTCGACCTGGAAGGAACCGTCGCGTGTGTAGCCGATGGTGCCGTCGGGCTGCGTCACCTGGAAGAAGCCGTTGCCCTTGATGGCCAGGTCGAGCTGGTTGTTGGTCTGCTGCATGCTGCCCTGCGTGAACGAGCGACTGGTGGCGACTGTGCGCACACCCAGGCCGAGCTGCAGGCCGGTCGGCAGCTGCGATTGCTCGGTGCTGTTGGCGCCGACTTGCCGCAGGTTCTGGTACATCAGGTCTTCGAACACGGCGCTGGCACGCTTGAAGCCGGTGGTCGAGACGTTGGCAAGGTTGTGCGAGATGACGTCGAGTTGCGTCTGCTGCGCTTCCATGCCGGTCTTCGAGATCCAGAGCGAGTTGATCATGGTGTTCTTTGAATGGTCTTGACTTGTCTTGGCTTATCGAGGCGTGGGCATCAGCCCACGGCGAGCAACTGGGCGGCCGATTTGTCGGACGCTTCGGCGGTGGTCAGCAAGCGCATCTGGGCGTCGAACTGGCGGGCGGCTGCGATCATGCCGACCATGGTTTCGATCGCGTTCACGTTCGAACCTTCGAGCGCGCCAGTTTCCAGGCGCGCCGTGTTGTCGCTCGGCACCGGCTCTTGCGATGCGGTGCGAAACAAACCGTCTTCGCTGCGCTTCAACGGGTCTTCCTGCGTCGGCGTGGCGAGCTTCAGGCGGCCCAATGTCGACACCGGCTGGCTACCGGTTTTCGAGGTCACGGTGCCGTCGTTACCGATGCTGATATCGCCACCCGGCGGCACGTCGATCGGCGAGCCGCCGTCCGACAAGATGACGAGGCCCGAGCTGTTGACCAGCGTGCCGGTCGACGACACCTGCAGCGCGCCGGAGCGGCTGTAGGCTTCGGTGCCGTCGAGCCCCTGCACTGCGAACCATGCGTTGCCTTGCGCTTGCACGTCGAGGCTGCGCCCGGTGCGCTGCACGGCGCCGGGCGAACTGTCGTGGCCCGAAGTGGCTTCGAGTGCGAACACACGGGTGGTCGCGCCGTCGCCGCGCACCGGCACCGCACGAAAGGTCGACAGCTCGGCCCGAAAGCCCTGCGTCGAGGCGTTCGCGAGGTTGTTCGCGAGCACGGCCTGGCGTTGGGCGGCCGCGTTGGCGCCGCTCATCGCGGTATAGATCAGGTGGTCCATGGCGTGCCGTGCGTGTGCTTGAAGGTCTTGGCGGACTTATCGATCAGCGCAGGTTCACCAGGGTCGACATGACCTGGTCTTGCGTCTTGATGGTCTGCGCGTTGGCCTGGTAGGCGCGTTGCGTGGTCATCATGTTGACCAGCTCGGCCGTCAGGTCGACGTTCGATTCTTCGAGCGCGCCCGAGCGCAACTGGCCGAAAGTGCCTTCGCCCGGCGCGCCGTGCACCGGCTGGCCCGACGCAGAGGTCTCCACCCAGTAGCCCGAGCCGGTCGGCGACAGGCCCTGCGCATTGCGGAAGTTGACCAGTGCGACCTGGCCGGCCGACTGCGTCTGGCCGTTCGAGTAGGTGGCGGTAAGGATGCCGCTGTCTTCGATCTTGATGCCGGTGAGCGCACCCGAGGTGTAGCCGTCCTGCGAAAGATCGGCCACCGCAAAGGCCGAGTTCACCTGCGTCATCTTGCTCAGGTCGAGCGTGATGGGGAAGGTCTGCGCCGGGTCGTTGGGCGAGGCCAGCGTCAGGCTGGGCACGGGTGAGGTGGCGGTATTCAGGCTGCCGTCGGCGTTGAAGTTGACGGTGAAGGGTGTCGAGGTGCTCGGATCGCTTCCGTTCACGCTGGTGTGCACCTGCCAGCTGTTGTTGGCCATCTTGGTGAAATACATGCCGACAGGCACTTCCAGGCCCTGCGCGTCGAACGCGGTGAGCGAAGTGCCGTAGGTCTTGATCGGTGTTGGGGGCGTTGCGGTGGCGGCGATGGGCGCGGCTGCGTTGAGCGTGATCTCGGCGGCCATCTTGGTCGTTTGCTTGGCCGGAATCGGCGCGCCGGTGGGCAGCTTGAGTGGTTGCGCGTCGAAGCTCTGGCGTACGCCATTGGCGTCGGTCGGGTAACCCATCACCGTGGCGCCGCTGTTGGTGACGATGGCGCCGGTCTTGTCGAGCTTGAAGTTGCCGGCACGCGTGTAGGCGGTCGATCCGTCGGTCGACTTCACCTGGAAAAAACCTTTGCCGTTGATGGCGACGTCCAGGTCGTTGCCGGTGATCGACAGCGTGCCTTGCGAGAACTGTTGCGCCACCGCGCCCACTTCGACGCCGAGCCCGAGGTTGGTGCCGCCCAGTGCGCCGGCCGAGCTGGCATAGATCTCGGCGAACTCGGCGCGCGAGGACTTCATGCCGGTGGTGCCGGCGTTGGCGATGTTGTTGCCGATCACGTCGAGGCTGCGACTGGCTGCGTTGAGGCCGGAAAGTGCTTGTTCAAAACTCATGGAGTGCTCCTGGAAGGAAGAGGGCGAATCAGAGAACCGTATGGACCTTGGCGTATGGCGTGACGCCGGCAGACAGCAGCGTGAGGGTGAGCCCGGCGGCGTCGCTGCCGACGGCCACGACCTTGTCGCGCATCAGTGCCGTGGACTGCACCGCGTCGCTGCCGTTGGTGGCAACCACCTTGAACTGCAGCGCCGCACCGGCCGGGTAGTTCGACGCGTCGAGGCTGAAGCCGTGCTGGCCGGCGTCGAGCTTGCCGAGCGAGACGGTGTCGACGATCTGGCCGCCGGCGGTCATCACTTGCACCTTGACGTCGGTCGCACCGGTGGCGAGCTCGACCGCGCCGACGGCCGTGGTGCCGTCGATGGCGATCTGGTTGCCTTCGGTCAGCACGCTGCGCCCGACCATGTCGCCGGACTGCAGCATCTGCTGCGACGACATTTGCGCTGCCATCGCCTTCATCGTGGTGTTGAGCGACTCGATGCCGGTGACGGTGTTGATCTGCGCCATCTGCGTGGTCATCTGCGCGTTGTCCATCGGGTTCATCGGATCCTGGTTGCTGAGCTGGGCGACCAGCAGCTTCAGGAAACGGTCCTGGATGTCCGCGGAGCTGGTGCTCGTGCCGGTGCTCGCGGCCTTGTCGGCACTCGAGCTGATGTTGTAGCTCGACGTCGAGCTGGCAATGGCGGAAGTGGCGCTGGTGGCGGTCATTGACGGAGTCCTTTTCTTACTGGCCGAGCTGAAGCGTCTTCAGCATCAGGCTCTTCGCGGTGTTCATGATTTCGATGTTGTTCTGGTAGGAGCGCGAGGCCGAAATCATGTTGACCATCTCTTCCACCGGGTTCACGTTGGAGTGCGTCACATAGCCTTCGGCATCGGCAGCCGGGCTGGCGGGTTCGTGCACCTTGCGGCCGGGCGTCTGGTTCTCGGAGATCGAGTCGACGCGCACGCCGGCATCGGCGGCGCTGCCGTACGGCACGGTCTGGAACACGACCTGGCGCGCCTTGTAGGCCTGGCCATCGGGGCCGGCCACGGCGTCGACGTTGGCCAGGTTGCTGGCCACCACGTTGAGGCGCTGCGACTGCGCGCTGACCGCGCTGCCGGCAATGCCGAGGATCGAGAACATCGACATGGTTTATTGCCCCTGGATGGCAGACATCAAAGTCTTGCTCTGGCCGTTGATGAAGCGCAGCGTGGCTTCGTAGCGCACTGCGTTGTCGGCAAAGGCGGCGCGCTCGCGGTCGAGGTCGACGCTGTTGCCGTCGGCGGTCGGCTGGGTCTGCACCACGTAGCCCGCCGCGTTGTCGCTGTCACCGATGCCGGCGCCGCTGCCGCCGGTGAGCGGGATGTGGCGTGCGTTGCTGCGGCCACTGTCGATCGTGTCGGCGCTGGTCGCCATGCGCAGGGGCGAACCGCTGCTTGCACCACCCGTCGCACTCTTCAGTGCATCGGCAAAATCGAAGTCACGTGCCGCATAGCCGGGCGTGTCGGCATTGGCGATGTTGCTGGCGATCACGCGCTGGCGATCGGCGCGCAGCACCAGGGCCTTCGCATGGAAGTCCAGTGAGTTCGTCAAGTTGTCCAGCATCGGGAAAGCCTCGGATAGGAGTGGGTGGCCATTTCGGGCCGTGTGGAAATTATGAAAACGCGGCCACTCCGGGAAGCACGGAGTAAAGGGGGGATTCGCGGCCTGTTCGGTGCTTTGTGTGGTGCGGGTCTGCCTATATTTCAGTCGCCGCACTGTTGCTGCAGCTTCCTCTTTGGACATTCCGGAAAGGCGCCTCATGCCATCCCCTCGATTTCGCAGCCGCCGTCCTGGTAAGGGCCGCATCGCCAGCATCGCGTCGCTGTGCGCCTCTATGTATGTAGCGGTGTTCTGCGCTGCCGCCCAGGCCCAGCAGGCGCCGTCGCAAGGCGCCGAGGTCGCGCCGGAATTCGTCGCCGCCACGCAGCAGTGGCTGGACGACGCGGTCGCCAAATCGCAAGCGGCATCGGCCTCGCCGCTTCGCATGGAAGTGAGCGTGGGCGCACTCGACAGCCGGCTGCGGCTGGCACCGTGCACCCACGTCGAGCCCTACATCCCGGTCGGCATGCGCCTGTGGGGCCGCACCCGGCTCGGCCTGCGTTGTACCGATGGGGGCGGTCGCTGGAACGTGTTCCTGCCCGTGACCATCAAGGCCTTCGGCCCGGCCTGGGTGTTGCGCGACAACGTGGTCGCCGGCACATTGCTGACAGCCGCCAACGCCGTCGAGGCCGAAGCCGACTGGGCCGCCGAGCCGTCGCCTGTGGTGGCCGATCCGGCCTTGTGGATTGGGCAGACCGCAGCGCATTCGTTGGTGGCCGGGCAGCCGGTGCGTCAATCGATGGTCAAGCCGGCCCAGGTGTTCGCCGCCGGCGCGCAGGTGCGGGTGGTGGCCATGGGGCCGGGTTTCGAGGTGACTTCGGATGCGCAGGCCATGACGCCCGGCGTTGTCGGCCAGTTGGTGCGCCTGCGAATGGAAAACGGCCGAATCACCACCGGAATCGTGCAGGATTTGCGCACGGTACGGCTTTCGATGTAGTTCAGCCTGAAAAAAGTTCTCAAGTTCCTTGAAGGGGTGCCGAAATTACAGGAACGATGCTTCCACAAGGGGGCACTGGAGTTGAATCATGAAGATCCAAGCGTTGAACGATCCCGCCCTTGCGGCCGCATCGCTCGCAGCCACCAAGGCCGAGCGCGGCGGAGCCTCGAGCGGCACCGGCGGAACCGAAGCAGCAGGCGCTGCCAGCGGTTCGGGTGCGACCGTCACGGTGTCGGGCGCGGCCCGCACGTTGAACGTCGCCTCGGCCGGTACTGGAATCGATGAAGCCAAGGTGGCGTCCGTCAAGGCGTCCATCGCCGATGGCACCTTCAAGGTCGATTCCGGCGCGATCGCAGACAAGATGCTTTCGAATGCCCAGGAAATGTTGAGCCGAGTGAGGAACTGACCATGCCCGATACCCGCAATTCCGCCGAATCCCTCCTGGTCGAAGTCGAGCAGCAGCTCGACGTGGTCGATGCCGGCCTGATGGCCGGCGAACCCGACGCACTGCAGCGCGCTTGCGCCGCCTTGCGCGAGGTCGCCCTGTCTTTTGCCCGCGTGCTCGAAGCGGCGCTGTCGGCCGAAGTGTTCGACCATGCTTTCCGTCGCCGCATCGATGCCGTCGCCCAGCGACTGGCCACGCAGCGCCAGAGCATCGCCCGCCGCACCGTGATGGTCGAGCGCGCGCTGGCTTCGATCTTCCGGCCGCAAGCCGAGGCGACCTACGCGCGACTGGGCGACCGCCCGACCTTCGCTTCGCACTGATATTGCTGAGCTTCTTCGCACTCAAGTGAGCTGAGCCGTGCTTTTATCTCCTACAC
>NZ_JASJXG010000014.1:0-110034 GCF_035018765.1 Variovorax sp. RTB1 | reverse complement strand
GCCGAGCCATGGCTGCTGCTGCTGATGCACGGCGTCGGCAGCAACGAGGCCGATCTGTTCGGACTTGCGCCGCACATGCCGCCGGCGTTCCACGTCGTCAGCCTGCGTGCGCCGAACGTGTTGTCACCCGATTCATACGCGTGGTTCTCGTTTCATGTCAGCGCGACCGGCCAGCGCACGATCGACGAAGCGCAGGAGCGCGAGAGCCGTTTCCTGGTCGGCGAGATGCTGGTTTCAGCCGCGCAGCAATTGGGCATTCCGCCGGAGCGCGTCGTCGTCGGCGGCTTCAGCCAGGGCGGCATCATGTCGCTGTCGCTGTTGCTCACGCAGCCTGAAAAAGTTCGCGCTGCGATGGTCTGGCACAGCCGTTTGCTGCCCCAGGTCGAAGGCCATTTGGCGCCGCGTGAAGCCTTCGAAGGCAAGGCGTTGTGGGTTAGCCATGGCACCGCGGACAACGTGATTCCGCTGGCTGCTGCAGAGCACACGCGCGCCTTCGTCGGCAACCTGCCGATCGCGTTGTCGGGCGCCGATTTCCCGGGCGGGCACGAGATCAGGCCGGCGGAGTTGCAGCAGGCGACTGCGTGGCTGCAGTCGCTGGCCTGAGCGACCGGCTCAGGCCAGGCAGTTCAATCCAGCCCGTCGAAATCCGCGTCGTCCGGCCCGATGTGCGCGGGCGAGCGCCAGCCGGCATCGCGCATCGACCGCGCCACCTGCTTGTCCACACCCATCAGCACTGCGAAAAGGGCCATGCGCACCGGAATCCCGTTGTCGGTCTGCCTGAAGATCGCCAGCCGCGGATCGTGGTTGAGGTCGATGCTCAAGTCGTTCGCGCCGTTTCGCCCATCGCGCGGCAACGGGTGCATGAGGATGGTGTCGGGCTTGCAGACTGCGTCGACGAGTGCCTTGCGCACCTGAAACTCGGGCGTGTAGCCCTCCATCACTTCGCCCTCTGCAAAACGTTCTTTCTGGACACGCGTCGCGTAGACCACGTCGGCGCCGCGCAGCCCTTGCTCGAGCGACGCGGTCTGCTCGATGACGTGACCGTTCTGTGCGACCAGCTCCACCAGGTAGGCCGGCATCTCCAGCGACGGCGGTGCGATCAGCGTGAACTTGAGGTTGCGATACAGCGACAGCAGCCGGATCAGCGAATGCACCGTGCGGCCGTATTTGAGGTCGCCGACCATCGCGATGTGCGTGCCGTCGACCAGCTTGCCCATGCGCGAGAACTCCCGCTGAATCGTGTAGAGATCGAGTACGGCCTGGCTCGGATGTTCGCCCGGACCATCGCCGGCATTGATGACCGGGATGTTGGTCGCGCGTGCGAACTCCGCCACCGAACCCTGCTCCGGATGTCGGACAACCAGCGCATCGACGTAGCCGCTCATCACGCGGCTGGTGTCGTAGATCGACTCGCCCTTGGCCATTGAAGAGAAGGTAAATCCGGTGGTGTCGCAGACCGTGCCGCCGAGCCGGCAAAAGGCCGCGCCGAAGCTCACCCGCGTGCGCGTACTGGCCTCGAAGAACAGGCTGCCGAGGACGGCCCCTTCCAGGATGCGCGTGACCTTCTGCCGGCGCGCGATCGGCTGCATTACATCGGCGACCTGGAACAAATCCTCCAGGCTGCCGCGGTCGAATTGCGCGACCGACAGCAATTGCGGTTTGCCTTCGGCCGCGATGCGTTGCACAAGGGGGCGCTGGTCTGTGCTTGTTGATCCGGCTGCCGCTCCGAGTGCTTCGCGTTGCAGGATTTCCGCCACGAACTTGTCGACCATCTCCGGCATGGCGCGCGACTCGCTCGACTCTGACGGCAGCAGCCAGGTGTCGAGGGCGCGGCGGCGCACGCCGAGCCGTTCGGAGAATGCGTCGCGCGTGAGGTTGAGGCGGCGCATTGCGTCGCGGAGGAGATCTTGTTGCTGGCTCATAGGCGAAATATACGCTATGAGCAATGCGAATACGCGGAAAAACTACGCAATGCGTATATCAACAGCGGGGCGAAATGTTCGCGCGACTGACCTGCGAACGGATGCCCTTTGCTACATCTCGTCGATCTGCGTACTGCGCGTTTCGCCCTGCGCTGCCAGCGAGTACCGCTCGCGCGTCTTCACGTAGAAGCTAGCGCCAAAGCGCCCCACCGGGAAGTAGTGCTGCAGCCGCACGCGCCAGGTTTCGGTGTCGATGAGTTCGTCGCGCGCATGCATCCAACGCACCTGGCCGATAAAGATCTGACGGCTTTCGGTTTCGAGCGTTTCCCACAACGTGCACTCGAAAGCGACCGGCGCTTCGGCGATGCGTGGCGGCTTGACGTAGTTGCTCGGCAGCGCAGTGAAGCCGACCACGTCG
The DNA here is from genome assembly GCF_035018765.1 of Variovorax sp. RTB1. Taxonomy (NCBI): domain Bacteria; kingdom Pseudomonadati; phylum Pseudomonadota; class Betaproteobacteria; order Burkholderiales; family Comamonadaceae; genus Variovorax; species Variovorax sp. RTB1. Next base: position 107,694 of record NZ_JASJXG010000014.1, on the reverse strand, counting down.
AGCTCGCTCACATGCGGCGGATGCCGCTCGCCGCAGCGGTGCATCTGTTCGGCAGTGTCTTCGTCTGCCAGGTGCACCACGAACTCGCGCTCGCGCACGATGTTGGCTGCGGTGTCCTTGAGCGCGCCGTCTTGCAGCCGGTTGACGCTGATCATCACGATCGGCGGCTCTTCGCCCATCATGTTGAACATGCTGAAGGGGGCCGCGTTGACCACGCCGTCGGCGCCGAGCGTGGTCACCAGCGCGATCGGCCGCGGCACGATCAAGCTCGCCATGAGCTTGTAACGCTGGTGCTCGGTGAGCTTGGAGAAGTCGATGTCCATCCGGAGTCCCTGGTGTTCACATGAGGTTACGGGCCGTCATGCTGGCGGGTTTTTAATGGGGCGCATGCCAGAGCGCGATCCACAAGAGTATTCCAGAGACCCAGCAGAATTCAGGCCAACGCGCGAGTCGCCGACGTTGCGCATCGTCATCGTGCTGCTCGTCCTTGCCGCCGCTGCAGCAGGAGGGTGGTGGTACTGGTCGCAACAGCGGCAAACGACACCGCCCGCACCGACTGCAATGGCGCCACAGCCGGACATTCCAGCGACACCTGCGGCACCGCCTGCTGCGCCCGCTGCCACAGGCCCGCAAAACCCGATCGACGCCCTTGCGCAGCCGGACGCGGCGCTGCCTTCGCTGGCCGATTCGAATGCGGCAGTGACCAAGGCGCTGACCGATTTGCTGAGCGCCAAGTCGGTGGCATCGTTCCTGCAGATCGATGACTTCGTGCGCCGCTTCGTCGCGACCGTCGACAACCTGCCGCGTGCGCAAGCGCCTTCGCGCATGTGGCCAACGCAACCCACGCCGCAGCGCTTCGAAGTGACGGGCACAGACGAGACGCTGACCCTCGATCCGGCCAATGCCGGGCGCTACACCGCCTTCATCGCGTTCACGGATTCGGTCGACAGCGCCAAGGCCGTCGCGGTCTATGCGCGCCTGTACCCGCTGTTTCAGCAGGCCTATGAAGAGCTGGGTTATCCGGGCAAGTACTTCAATGACCGGCTGGTCGCGGTTATCGACCATTTGCTGGCGGCCCCCGAGCCGCAGGGTCCATTGCAGCTCAAACTGACCGAGGTGAAAGGCACCGTGCCGTCGTCACGGCCGTGGACCCGCTACGAGTTCGCCGACCCGCAGCTCGAGGCGTTGTCGAGCGGGCAGAAGCTGCTGGTGCGAATGGGGCCGGACAACGAGCGGCGGATGAAGTCAAAGCTGCGGGCGTTGCGTGGTCAGGTGGGTACGGGGGAAATGGCGAAGCGTTAGCAAGAGCCGGACGTGCTGTCACTCAACGCCGCTGAATATCCGCCCCGCCGAGGTACACCCGGTTAAACACTGGCGAGATCACCAACTCGTTGATGCACACGTGCGGCGGCATCTCGGCGATGAAGCGAATGGTCTTGCCCATGTCGTCTTCTTGCAGCATGCGCGCCTTGTCTTCTTCGCTCGGCTCGACCGGGCGCTGCTTGAGGATCGGCGTTGATACCTCTCCAGGACACAGCGCGGTGGCGCGCAGACCATTCACGCATTCTTCGATGTTGAACGAATGCGTGAGCGCCATCAAGCCCGCCTTGCTCGCGATGTAGGCCGGCCCGGTGAGGTAGCTGAAGTGCCAGCCCGCGAACGACGCGACGTTGATGATGGTGCCGCGGCGGCGCGCCTGCATGCCCTTCAGCACGGCCAGCGTGCAAAACGTGGCGCCGTTGAGGTTGATCGCCATGACCTGCTCGAAGGTGGTCGCGTCGGTCTCTTTCCAGAAGCGCTTCGGAAAGTTGACACCGGCGCTGTTGACCAGGATGTCGACGCCACCGTGCTGCGCCTGGATGGCGGTTGCGACGCGCTCGACGGAGGCGCGATCGGACACGTCCAGCGGCAGGGCCGTGATGCTGCCCGATGGCGCGCCGCGGTCTGCTGCCTGCTTGACTGCCCCGGCGAGTTTGGCTGCGTCGCGCCCCGAGATGACGACGCGGCAACCCGCTTGCGCGAGCGCGACGGCGCCGGCCAGCCCAATGCCGCTGCCACCACCGGTCACCCAGGCGATCTGGCCGTCGAGCAAGCCGGAAAATGTTTCGGTGTCTTTCATGTCTTGTCCTCCACAGTTGTCTCGTACATCTCCACCGGCACGCAACTGCAAAACAGATTGCGGTCCCCATAAACGTTGTCCACCCGCCCAATCGGTGGCCAGTATTTGGCCTGCCGCAATGCGGCCAGCGGAAACGCCCCCAGCTCGCGCGAATACGGGTGCGGCCACTCGGCGCCGAGCAGGCTGGCTGCGGTGTGAGGCGCGTGCTTGAGCGGGTTGTCGTCCTGCGGCCAGACGCCTTCTTCGATGCGCCGGATCTCGCCACGGATGGCGATCATCGCGTCGACGAAGCGATCGAGTTCGGCCAGCGGCTCGCTTTCGGTCGGCTCGACCATCAGCGTGCCTGGCACCGGGAAGCTCAGCGTCGGCGCATGAAAGCCGTAGTCGATGAGCCGCTTGGCGACGTCTTCGGCGGTGACGCCGCTGGTCTCTTTCAGCGGGCGCAGATCGAGAATGCACTCGTGCGCGACATGCCCGCGACCTTCGGAGTTCTGACTGGCGTAAAGCGTGGGGTAATGGTTTTTCAGCCGTGCGCTGATGTAGTTGGCCGACAGGATGGCCGTCTCGGTTGCGGCCTGCAAGCCTTCAGCGCCCATCATGCGGCAGTACATCCAGCTGATCGGCAGCACCGCGGCGTTGCCGAGTGGCGCGGCCGATACCGCACCGACGCCATGCGATGCGACACCGGCCGTCGCATGTCCCGGTAAGAAGGGCACGAGGTCTGCGACCACGCACACCGGCCCGACACCCGGCCCGCCGCCGCCGTGCGGAATGCAGAAGGTCTTGTGCAAATTGAGGTGGCTCACATCGCCGCCGAACTCGCCCGGCGCGGCCACGCCGACCAGCGCGTTCATGTTGGCGCCGTCGACATACACGCGACCGCCGTGCGCGTGCACCAGCGCGCACAGTTCCTTCACGCCAGCTTCGAACACGCCGTGCGTGCTCGGGTAGGTGATCATCACCGCGGCCAATTCAGCGCTGTGTTTTTCGCAGGCGCGCCTCAGGTCGTCGAGGTCTACATTGCCTTGCGCATCGCAGGCCGTCACGATCACCTGCATGCCGGCCATCTGTGCGCTGGCTGGGTTGGTGCCGTGGGCCGACGACGGAATGAGGCAGATGTTGCGCCGCTCTTCGCCGTGCGATGCGTGGAACGCCTTGATCGCCAGCAAGCCGGCGTATTCGCCTTGCGAGCCCGCGTTCGGCTGCAGGCTGATGCCGGCATAGCCGGTCGCTTCGCACAGCCAGTCGCGCAGTTGCTGGTCGAGCTCGGCATAGCCCCGGAGCTGATCAGCCGGTGCGAACGGATGAATGTTCGCGAACTCGGGCCAGGTGATCGGGATCATCTCGCTCGTCGCGTTGAGCTTCATGGTGCAACTCCCGAGCGGAATCATGGTGCGGTCGAGCGCCAGATCCTTGTCGGAGAGGCTGCGGATGTAGCGCAGCATCGCCGTCTCGCTCTTGTGGGTGTTGAACACCGAGTGCGTCATGAAAGCGCTGGTGCGGCGCAGCGCTTCGGGGATGCGCGGCGTCACCTTTTCAGCCAGTACGGCGAAGCGCGGCATCGGCGTGCCGGCCGGTACGAACAGCGCCCACAGCATTTCGATGTCGGTGCGCGTCGTCGTCTCGTCGAGCGAAATGCCCAGGTGCTGTTGCAGCCGATGGCGCAGGTTGACGTTGGCCGCATGTGCGCGCTCGAGGATGTGCGTGGTGTCGTCGCCGCTCTTCACCGTGAGTGAATCGAACGCCGTCGTGTTGACCAGTTCGCGCCCCATCTGCTCGAGTCCTTGCGCCAGCACCGCGGTGAGTGCGGCGACGCGTTGCGCGATGCGCGTGAGCCCGGCCGGGCCGTGATACACCGCGTACATGCTGGCGATGACGGCCGGCAGCACTTGCGCCGTGCAGATGTTCGACGTCGCCTTCTCGCGGCGGATGTGCTGCTCGCGCGTTTGCAGAGAGAGCCGGTAGGCAGTCTGACCATGCGCATCGATGCTCACGCCGACCAGACGGCCCGGCAGCGAGCGCTTGAACGAATCCCGACATGCCAGGTAAGCAGCGTGCGGGCCGCCGTTGCACATCGGCATGCCGAAGCGCTGCGTGGTGCCGCAGACGATGTCGGCGTCCCACTCGCCGGGAGGCGCCAGCAACGTGAGCGCCAGCAGGTCGGCGGCGACGCAGAAGGCTGCGCCCTTGGCATGCGCGAGGCCGGCCAGCGGACGCAGGTCATGCACTTGCCCTGTCGTTCCTGGATATTGCGCCAGCGCCCCGAAGAAATCACCACTGGCCATCATGTGTGGCAGCGTGTCGGAAGCGGTGCTGACCTTGATCTCGATGCCGAGCGGCGCGGCGCGCGTGCGCAGCACTTCGATGGTTTGCGGATGGCAGTCGCCCGCCACCAGAAACACGTCGCTCTTGCTTTTGACGCTGCGTTTGGCCAGCGTCATCGCTTCGGCCGCGGCGGTGGCTTCGTCCAGCATCGACGCATTGGCGATCGCCATGCCGGTGAGGTCGCACACCATCGTCTGGAAGTTGAGCAAGGCCTCCATACGACCCTGCGAAATCTCGGCCTGGTAGGGCGTGTACGCCGTGTACCAGGCGGGGTTTTCGAGGATGTTGCGCAGGATCACGCCGGGTGTGTAGGTGCCGTAGTAGCCCTGCCCGATGAAGTTGCGCGCGACCTTGTTCTTCGCCGCGATCGCCTTGAGTTCGGCCAATGCGCCGGCTTCGCTGATCGGCGGCGGAAGATTCATCGGCTTGCTTCGACGGATCGATGGCGGCACGATGCCGTCGATCAGTTCCTTGCGTGTGGCCGAGCCGATGACGGGCAGCATGCGCGCTTCGTCTGCAGCTTCGATGCCGATGTGGCGCGCGATGAATTCATCGGCGTTCTCGAGTTCACGAAACGAAGGCAGGGAAGGCAACGAGGGCAGGGCAGACATCGGCATGGCGAGTGATCAGGCTTCGCTGGAAAACTTGTCGTAGGTGGGTGCGTCCATCAGCGCATCGAGCTGCAGTGCATCGGCGAGCTTCACCTTGAAGAACCAGCCGGCGCCGAGCGGGTCGCTGTTGGCCAGCGATGGGTCGGCGCGCAAGGCCTCGTTCACTTCAGTGACCTCGCCCGACAGCGGCATGAAGACGTCGGCCGCGGCCTTGACCGACTCGACCACGCCGGCGACTTCGCCCTGCGCAAAGGTCTTGCCGACTTCGGGCAGGTCGACGAAGACGACATCGCCCAGTGCGTCCTGCGCGTGGACCGTGATGCCGACGGTGACCGGAGCGCCTGCCTCGGCGGCATCGACCCACTCGTGGTCTTTGGTGTATTTGACTGTCATCTGAAAACTCCTTGGGAAAAAAATTCAGCCTCTGAAATAGTGCGTCGGAACGAAAGGCAGCGTGGTCACTTCCATCGGGACCGGCTTGCCGCGCACGATCGCCTGAATGCGCGTACCGGGCTCGGCATAAGCCAACGCGACATAAGCCATCGCGATCGGCCGTTCGGCGGTCGGGCCAGGCAGGCCGCTGGTGACCTGGCCGATGGCGAGTCCGCCTTCGAACGATTCGAGCAGCGTGCCGTCGCGCACCGGGATGCGCTCCAGCGCGACCAGGCCGACGCGCTTGCGCTTGAGCGTCGCGTGGTCGGTATGACCTGCGCCGCCGGTCGATGCAGTGAGCTGTGCCAACACTTTGTCTGCGCCCGGAAAACCGCCTTCGCGCGCGCCCCCGGCGCGTCGCACTTTCTGGATCGCCCAGTTGAGTGCGGCTTCGACGGGCGTCGTCGTGCTGTCGATGTCGCTGCCGTACAGGCACAGCCCGGCTTCGAGCCGCAGCGAGTTGCGCGCGCCCAGGCCGATGGGTTGGACTTCGGGTTGTGCCAGCAGCAGTCGCGCAAGCGCATCTGCATCGCGCGCGGCCATCGAGATTTCGAAACCGTCTTCGCCGGTATAGCCACTGCGAGTGACGAAGACCGGAATCTTTGGACCGTCGCCGTTGTCGATCGACACCGCACCGCCGGTCATGAAAACGAAGTGGTCGATGCCTGGACACAGGCGCGCCATCGTGGCCGCAGCCTGCGGCCCCTGCAACGCGAGCAAAGCATGGTCGGGCAGCGGCTGGACTTCGCATCGGTTGCCGATCTTGCGCTGGATGTGCGCCAGGTCGGCCACCTTGCAGGCGCCGTTCACGATGACGAAGATCGAGTCCTGTCCTTCGTTGAAGAACATCAGGTCGTCGAGGATGCCGCCCTCGTCGTTCAGCAGCAGGCCGTAGCGCTGCTTGCCCGGCGCGAGGCCGATGACGTCGACCGGCATCAGCGTTTCAAAAGCTGCCGCCGCATCGGGCCCGACCAGCCGCAGCTGGCCCATGTGCGAGATGTCGAACAGGCCCGCGGCGTTGCGCGTGTGCTTGTGTTCGGCGATCAGGCCAGCCGGGTATTGCACCGGCATCGAGTAGCCGGCGAACGGCACCATGCGGGCGCCGAGTTCGACGTGCAGATCATGGAGCGGAGTTTTAAGCAAGGCGTCGGTAGCGTCGGATGGGGCAGCGGCCATGGCAATTTCCAGCAAAAAAAGCGCCCGATTTCGCTAGGGACGCGGTGTCGGTTTTTTTTCTGTGCGCCGGTTCCCCGTTCGAGGCCCCTGCGCCTTCGTCGGCCTCGAACGGCGAGGCATTCTCTTGTCCTCCGTCAGTGTAGTGGGTCGCGCCGATCGTGTTGGGTCGGCCGTACCTTGGTGGCGAATTCAGACCCGCCAGGATGGGGTAACCCCTGTAAATAGCGCGCTAGCACCCGCCAGGCGTTCATTGGCCGAATACTTGTCACGTACGCACCCACGCAAGGAGACAAAGTATGAAAAGACATCGCAAGGCAACCGGCATTGTTCTGGCCGTGCTGTTGACAGGCGCCCAGGCGTCGGCCTTTGCCAATTCGGCACTGGCCAGCAAGTACGGTTGCCTCGGCTGCCATGCCGCGGCCACCAAGCTGGTGGGGCCGGCCTACCAGGACGTGGCAGCGAAATACAGCGGCGACAAGGGAGCCGTCGAGATTCTCATGAAGAGCATCCGGAACGGCGGTACCGGCAAGTGGGGCGATATGGCCATGCCGCCGCAGGCCCAGGTATCCGAGGCCGATCTGAAGCGCCTGGCCACGTGGATCCTCGGTGGTGCTCGTTGAGCACGGGCGTGATGGCAAGGGCTTTCCCTTGGATGTAGCTGGCTAAAACCTGCAGGCTGGAAGCGGGTGCAACACTGGCTCGCCACTCAAAAAAACCGGAGACAAGACATGCGTGTGATTGCTATTGAACCGTTGGCGTTGGCGTTGGCGCTGCCCGACGCAGACTCGTGCACCGAAGACAACGGCAGTGTGCCGAAGATGAATCTGCCGCTGGCACGCCGCAATTTTCTGAAGGGCTCGGGCATCCTGATGGGCACCCTTGCCACTGGGTCGGTGCTGGCGGCGCTGGCGCCGTCGCGGGCCTGGGCGCTGGAACTGCAGCAGCTCAGCAAGAGTGAAGGGCAGACGCTGATGGCCATGGGCCGGGTGCTGTATCCGCACAAGAAATTGCCCGATGCGGTCTACGCGCTCCTGGTCAAAGACCTGGATGCCAAAACCGAGGCGGTGCCGATGCTGCGCACCGGCATTGCCGCGCTCGACGAGGCTGCCGGTGGCAGCTTCGTCAAAGCCCCGGCCGCGAAGAAGCTGACGGTGGTGAAAGCGATCGAAGGCACGCCATTTTTCAACGCGGTGCGTGGTCAATGCGTGACTTCGCTGTACGACAACGACATGGCCTTCGCGGTCTTCGGCTACCCCGGCTCGGCCTGGGAGAAGGGCGGCTACATCACCCGTGGTTTCCAGGATCTCAAATGGCTGCCGGCGCCGACCCTGGCCGCCAGCCCGCCGCCGTTTCTCGGTTGAGCAGCGCCTGCCATCCCGACTATTCATACAAAGCAAGCAGGAGACAGACAACATGGCAAAGTTCGATTCCAGTGACGACTCGGTGGTCGTCATCATTGGTTCAGGTGCCGGCGGCGGCACGCTGGCCAACGAGTTGGCCCAAAAGGGCATCAAGGTGGTGGTGCTGGAGGCCGGCGCACTGCAGTCCAGCGCCACCTTCATCAACGACGAGTGGAAGTCGTTCGGCCAGATCGCCTGGCTCGATAACCGGACCACCTCGGGCAACTGGCGTGTGGCCACCGACTTCCCCAATCTGCCGGCATGGATCTGCAAGACGGTGGGCGGCACCACGACTCACTGGGCCGGTGCGTCGCTGCGACTGCAGGACCATGAATTCAGGGTGCGCACGGTGTATGGCGATATCAAGGGCGCCAACCTGATGGACTGGCCGGTCACGCTGAAGGAACTGGAGCCCTACTACGCACGCGCGGAAGACAAGATGGGCGTGACGCGCACCAACGGCATCCCGGGCCTGCCGGGCAACAACAACTTCAAGGTCCTTTACGCCGGCGCCACCAAGCTGGGCTACAAGGAAGTGCATACCGGCAACATGGCCATCAACAGCCAGCCGCGCGACGGCCGCGGCCGTTGCATGCAACTGGGCTTCTGCTTTCAGGGCTGCAAGAGCGGCGCCAAGTGGAGCACGCTGTACACCGAGCTGCCCAAAGCCGAGAAGACCGGCAACATGGACCTGCGACCCGAGAGCCATGTCACGCGCATCGAGCACGACGCGGCCGGCAAAGTGAATGGGGTCGTCTACTTCGACAAGGAGGGCAAGGAACAGCGGCAGAAGGCGCGCATCGTGTGCGTCGCCGGCAACTCGATCGAAACGCCGCGCCTGCTGTTGCTGTCGGCCTCCAATCTGTACAAGGACGGGCTGGCCAACAGCTCGGGCCAGGTCGGTCGTAACTACATGCGCCATCTGACCGGATCGGTTTACGGCATGTTCAAGGATCCTGTCCACATGTACCGCGGCACCACCATGGCCGGCATTGTTCGCGACGAAGCCCGTCACGACCCGAAGCGCGGCTTCGTCGGTGGCTACGAACTGGAAACGTTGTCTCTCGGTGTGCCCTTCATGGCAGCCTTCCTGAATCCAGGCGGCTGGGGTACCGAGTTTGCCGAGTACATGGACAACTACACGCGCCTGGCCGGCATGTGGATCGTCGGCGAGGACATGCCGCGCGAAAGCAATCGCGTTACGCTCAATGCCACCCTGAAGGACAAGTGGGGCAGCGCCATCCCCAATGTGCACTTCGACGACCACGAGAACGACATCGCGATGAGAGAGCACGCTTTTCGCCAGGGCCAGCGTGTCTACGCGGCGGCCGGCGCCATCAAGTCGTTTCGAACGCCGCCTTACCCGAGCACGCACAACATGGGCACCTGCCGCATGGGGGCATCGGCTAAGGACAGTGTCTGCAACGCCCATGGCCAGACGCACGACATCGCCAACCTGTTCATAAGCGACGGCAGCCAGTTCACCAGCGGTGGCGCCGAGAACCCGACGCTGACCATCGTCACGCTCGCGATCCGGCAGGCGGAGTACATCGCCAGCCAGATGACGGCTCGTGCGGTTTGAGTTTTATGTCATCAACCAAAGGAGGCTGCCATGTGTGAGTTCTTTGTCAACGCCGACCCCATCCTCTATGAGCAGCGCTCGCGTACCGTGCGCATTCATGGTGTGCTCACCAGCTTGCGCCTGGAGAACATGATGTGGGACACGCTGGCCGAAATGGCGGCAGAAGAGGGGCGTACCACCAATGCATTGATCTCGACGTTTCACGACGAGGTGCTGGCGCACCGTGGTGAGGTGCCCAACTTCGCATCGTTCCTGCGTGTGACGTGCATGCGCTACCTGCGGCGCCGGCTGCTGGCCAGCGAGACGCCGCCGCGCCTCGTTGGCCCGGCGCCAACGTCGGCCGTATCGGCCGCATCGGCAATGGTGCGCCCTTTGGCGGTGGCGACGTCCCGATGAGCTTCACCACCGAAATCCATCCAGGCGTCTGCGCGGAGCCGAATGCAGCGTCGCAGAGCTTCGTGTTCAACCACAGCATGCTGCGCGTGAAGGATCCGGCGGTGGCGCTCGATTTCTACAGCCGCGTGTTCGGCATGCGGGTACTGCGCAAGCTGGATTTTTCGGAGATGCAGTTCTCGCTCTATTTCCTGCACAAGCCAGTGGCCGGCCACGCACCGCCCGACGATGTAGGCGAACGCACCGCGTGGACTTTCAGCCAGACCGGCATCCTCGAACTCACGCACAACTGGGGCACCGAAAACGACGTCGACTTCAAATACCACGACGGCAATGCGCAACCGCAGGGCTTCGGGCACATCTGTTTTTCGGTGCCCGACCTGGACGCCGCGGTGCAGTGGTTCGACGACAACGGGGTGACGTACGTCAAGCGCCCCGATCAGGGCAAGATGAAAGACGTCGCCTTTATCAAGGACCCGGATGGTTACTGGATCGAGATCGTCGAGCCGGCCCGGCTCAAGAAGCTGGGTCGATCCTGACTCTTCGATTTTCGGTGGCATACCCACGCAATTCGGCGCAAATGTGGCGAAGCGCGGCGCGATGGAATCAGGGCCCGCCACCCGGGTTGGGTATGCCAGCAAGCGCACCCGTGACTGCACCGCTCCATATGGCCGGACAAAACGCATTGGCCGTACCGACCTTGTCGCCCAGTGCATCCAGGCCGCTGCCCAGCAACTGGTTCGCCCATTCGGTGCTGTTGTTGCGCACGAACGCAAACACATTGGTCATTGCGTCACCCGGTGCTTCCAGCACGTTGTTGCCCAGGTTGTTGTTCCACTGCGGATCCCATTGCAGATCGATGCTGCGATCGCTTTTCGGGCCGAAGGCATAGAAGGGATGCCAGTAGATCGGCGACTCCATGCCGACGACGCCTTCTGCCGCCAGCGGAATCTTGCCTTGGGCAAGGTAGTACGCGTCTAGCTGCGTGAGCCTGAAATCGCCCGCGGGCGCGGTGGCGCCATCGGGTGACAGCACCTTGAAGTAGGCCTCGGCGACGAACTGATATCCCTGCAACGCCTTCACGATAAGGCGGTTGGCGATCGGGATGCCCAGTCGATAGCCGTAGTGCACACGCAAGTGCAGCACGCTCGCTTCGCCCAGCGTCTCGTTCGAAATGGCGCCACGCAGTTCGCCGTCGGGCGGCGTCGGGTCGTTGATGCCGGCGCCGGTCGACAGGGCCTTCGCCTTGTAGTCGTAGGGCAAGGGCTTTCGGTAGCGCATCGTGTCGTTCGGGATCTGCACCACCCAGCGGTTCTCGCCAAAGTTCTCGACGAACGACCAGTCGATAAAGGCATGTTGCGTCGGGTTCAGGTACTCGATGCAAGCTGATTCGATCAGGTCCTTGTTGGTGTCGACCCAGCCTTTGACGAGCCCGCCGGGGCTGGCTTCGCGCACGTTGAGCGGCATCATTCCCTTGACCAGTCCTTGCCAGACGCTGCCGCGCGTCAGTACGTTGGTGGTGGTCTCCAGTGCCGCGCTGTTCACCGCGCCCCAGCCCTTCGCATTGGGCATGCGCATGATGAAGGGCAGTGGCATGCCGTTGTTGAGCGAGCCGGCCCGCGCGGCCTCGTGCGCTGCGTATTCCAGCGTCAGCCGCGTTCGGTAGATGAGGCCGAACTGCACGAGGCACATCACGAACAGGATGAGCACGGGCAGTGCGATCAGCGTCTCGGTCATCGAGATGCCGTGCTGGCGGCTTCGGCCGCTGGGCCGGTGGGCGGGTCGCGCGGTCATGCGGGTTCCTTTTCGGTTTGCCATCCGTACAAGCTCGTACCGACGAAGAGTCCGAGTGCGCGCGCCTGGCCTGCCGCCAGTTCGAGCACGCTCGCAGCCTTCCGACACATCGCCATGCGCATCGGCGAAAGGCGCTCCGCGATGCGCACGATGCGGCCGGTGCGATCGACGAAGACGACGTCGATGTCATGCCGCATGCCGATCGTGTGGACCGAACTACAGCGCGTGATGAAGAGGCCCTCGCTGCCCTGCAACTCAGGCCGGCCGAGCAAGCCTCGCGTGCGGTCCCAGCCGCTTTCGGCAATGCGCACCGGGCCGATCGGCTGCGCCGTCGACGTGGCTGAAAGGTGAACGGCACGCATGGATTCAGTTCGTCCGCGTCGACGCAAGGAACTCCATCACCAGCGGAAAAAAGATGATGATGAAAGTGACCGGAAAAATGAAGATGACCAGCGGCCCGATCATCTTCACCGGCGCTTCCATGGCCAGCTTTTCGGCATGCTGAAAACGCTCGGTGCGGCGCTGGTCAGAAATGGCCGAGAGCGTGTCGGCCAGGCTGGCGCCAAGCGATTCGGCCTGCGTCAGGTTCGACACCAGGCTCTTGATGTGCCGGTTGTCGAGCCGGTCGGCCAGTGCGTTGAGGGCGTCCATGCGGCTCGCGCCGGTGCGCATTTCGCGCATCATCCGGTCGAACTCTTCGCCCAACGCACCCTTCGGCCCTTTCTGCACAGCCTGCGCAATGGCGCCGGTGAGGCTCAGCCCGGCCTGGCAGCACAGCGTGATCATGTCGAGGTAGCCCGGGAGGGTGCGCAGGATGTCCTTGTCGCGGCGCTTGCGCCGGTCGCGCATCCACATGACCGGATAGAACCAGCCCAGCACGCAGCCCAGCAGCATGATCCACACCTTGGTGCCTGCCACCGCGTTGAGCATGCCCGCGGTCCACAGGCCGACCCCGCCGACGATCAGCATCGAGACGATCTGCACCGCGATGAACTCTTCGGCGCGCAGCACGAATTCCAGGCCGGCCAGTTGCAGCTGGCGCTTGCGCTTGACCAGCATCGACGTCGGCATGATTTCCGATACGTGGAACTGCAGGATGTTGATGGCCGGCCACACCACGCGCAGCGCGATCGGCAGCGGGTCCATGTGGGTGCGCTCCGAAGGCCGGGCCTTGCGGATGAGCGCGATGACGTACAGCAGCAGCACCACGCCCGTGGTCGCGCACAGGAAGATGATGAGAAGCAGGATGAGCTGGCGCATCGGGTGTCCTGCTGTCAGATATCGATCGCGACGATCTTGCGGATCATTGCGTAGCCTAGCGACAGCATCACTGCGACGACGCCCAGCACGGCCCAGCCGATGGTGGTGGTGAAGAGCAGCTTCATGCTCGGCTGCATCAGGTAGAGCACACCCATCAGGAACAGCGGAAACAGCGTCATCACGATGCCCTGGATGCGGCCCTGCGCGGTCAGCGCCTTGATCCGGCCTTCGAGGATGGCCTTGCGGCGCAATGTCTCGGCCAGCACCTGCAGCGGCTCCGACAGATTGCCGCCGACTTCCTTGGACACGCGCAGCGCGACCACGACCAGCACGAAGTCCTGTATGTCGAGCCGCTGCGCCATTTTCTGGATCGCATCGTCGAAGCTGACACCCAGCCTTTGCTCCTTCAACACCAGCCCGAACTCCTGCCCCAGCGGTCCTTTCTGGTCGCGCACCAGCACCTGAATGGCCACCGACAAGGCGCTGCCTGCGCGCAATGCGCTGGCGATGAAGAGCAGCGCATCGGGCAGCTCCGATTCGATCAGCTGGCGCCGCTTCTTGCGTTGCCGTGCGAACCAGCGCGCCGGCAGAAGATAGATCAGCACCGCCAGCACCAGCCCGCCGACCAGTCGACCCGACAGCAGCCAGCCGACCGCAGCGCCGGCGATGACCATCGCCATGTGACCCGACGCGAAAGCCATCGCGTGCTGTGCCTGGAACTCCGACAGGTTCAGGGTGCGGCGACCGCTGCTCTGCAGCTTCTGCATGACCCTTGCCGTGAAGACCGACGAGCGCTGCAGCACGAGGTATCCCACCAGGCAGAAAAAGCCCATGCCGCACAGCACGGCGCCCGTCAATGCGATCGTATTGGGGCTCATGCCGTTGCCTCGCCGAACATGTAGTTCATGTCGAGCTTCACGCCGTGCTCCTGCAGCCGCGTGAAGAACTCCGGCACCGGCCCCGCGGCGCCAAAATTGCCGACCGTCCTGAAGTCCGCATCGACGCCGGTCTTGCGGAACACGTAGATGTCCTGCATCTGGATCACGCCTTCCGAAAAGCCGGTGATCTCGGTGATCTGCGTCACCTTGCGGCTGCCGCACGGAAAGCGGGTGAGCTGGACGATGAGGTCGACAGCAGAAGCGATCTGTTCGCGGATGGCCGAGACCGGGATGTTCATGCCGGCCATCGTCACCAGCACTTCGAGCCGCGAGACGGCATCGCGCGGCGAGTTCGAATGCAGCGTGGTGAGCGAGCCGTCATGACCGGTGTTCATGGCTTGCAGCATGTCGAGCGCCTCACCGCCACGGCACTCGCCGACCACGATGCGGTCGGGCCGCATGCGCAGCGAGTTGCGCACCAGGTCGCGAATCGCGATGGCGCCCTTGCCTTCGATATTGGCGGGACGCGATTCGAGCGACACCAGGTTGGGCTGCCCCAGCGAAAGCTCGGCGGCGTCTTCGATCGTCACGATGCGCTCGTCGGGCGGGATGAAGTTAGACACCATGTTCAAGAGCGTCGTCTTGCCGGTGCCGGTGCCGCCGGAGACGATGATGTTGAGCTTTTCCTGCACGGCGATGCGCATGAACTGCACCATCTGCGGCGTGATCGAACCCATCTGGATCATGCCCTCGTGACCCATCCGGTTCTTGGGAAATTTGCGGATCGTGATGCTCGGGCCGCGCAGGGCCAGTGGCGGAATGATGGCGTTCACCCGCGAGCCGTCTTTCAGCCGCGCGTCGACCATTGGCGAGCTCTCGTCGATGCGCCGGCCCAGCGGCGTCACGATGCGTTCGATGGCGCCCAGCACCGCGATGTTGCTGGTGAAGGCGACGTTGGTGCGCTCCAGGCGACCGGCACGCTCGATCCAGATTTCGTCGAAGCGGTTGACCATCACCTCGGTGATGGTGTCGTCCTTCAGCAGCACTTCGAGCGGGCCGAGGCCGATGGCTTCGTCGAGCAGTTGCTGGCTCAGCAGGTTGCGGTCGAGTTCGGGTGGCAGGTCGCGCGTATCGCGAATGATCTCGGCGATGAGCGCGCGGATATTCGAGCGCAGCTCTTCGTCCTTCATCTGCGCCGTGTCGATGCGGCGGTTTTCCAACTGCTGCAGCAAGGTGCGATGCAGCGATCGGCGCCAGCGCAGCAACGGATCTTCGAGCAGCGGCACGGCGGTGCGCACTGGCGCGTCCGAGTCGTTGGGCAGCTCCGCGCCGGCGGGCTGAAGAGAGGCGTCGAGCAAGACCACCAGCGTGTGGCCGCCGATGATGATTTCTTCACCGCCCGCCATCGGCCCGTAGCGCGTTACGCGGTTGCCGTCGACCCAGGTTCCGAACAGGCTTCCCAGGTCCTGCAGGAACACTTCTTCATCGTTCACGACGAACTGCGCGTGCTGGCGCGCCACGTTCCAGCCGGGCAGCACGATGGCACTTGCGCTGTCCTTGCCGATCTGCAGTTCGGGCACGTCCAGCGCGATCTCGCGCACGGGCTGTTGGGGCGAATTGACCAGGACCTTGTGCATCGCGGCGGGCCTCAGGGCGCCTCTTGCTGGCCGGGCGCCAGGGGCGGTGCGCCGTCCGGTGTTGCACGGCGCGCGGCACCGTCGCCGGTGGCTGGCTTCGACTGGTCTTCCACCAGGTTGCCGAAGCCGCGGTTGACCTGGTCCTGGATGCGGTTCGCGCGCTCGATGCGCGGCGCGCTGTAGTTGGGGTCGACCACGCGCGGCGTGATGAAAACGACCACTTCCTGCTCTGTGTCGGTGTCGGTGTCGGCACGAAAAGCCCGCCCGATGATCGGTGCGCGGCGCAGGCCCGGCAGGCCGTCGCTGGCGCGCGACGACTCGCGCTTGATCAGGCCGGACAGCACGATGGTCTCCCCGTCGCGCACGTTGAACTCGGTGTCGGTGCGGCGGATCAGCAGGCCCGGAATGCCCTGCACCGCGACGCTGCGGTCGATGCTGCTCACCTCCGTCAGGATGCTGCCCGACACGTTGCCGGCGCCGTCGGCAATGGGCTTGATGTTGAGTCGCACGCCATAGGGCTTGAACTCGACCGAGCCCGCACCCTGCGTGCTCAGGGCGGGTAGCGGAAACTCGCCACCGGCCAGGAACTTGGCCTCGCCGCCACTGCGGGTCGACAGGTTGGGCGTGGCCAGCAGGAACGCGTTGCCGCGCTGCACCAGCAGGTTGATTTGCGAGCCCAAGGTCGCGGCCACGCCGAAGTAGCTTTGCGGCGTGCGCTGGTTGCGGCTGAGCAGCGCAGCGCCGGCGGGCGTTGCATCGGTGAAGGTGGTGTCGGCCGGCAACACGCGATAGGAGCCGCTCGACGCGATGTCCGAGAACAAGCCCAGGCTGAAGCCGCCGTTGGTCATGCCCTGCCAGCGCACGCCCAGATCGTCGAGCGCCGTCTTGTTGAACTCGACGATGCGCACCTGGATGTCGACCATGCGGTCGAGGCGAATGCGGTCGGCCGTCGCGAGCGACACCACGGCCGGGCTGTAGAGCTGCGCCACGGTGCCCAGCCGCTCGACGGCGCCGGGGTCGAGGTTGCTGCCATCCATGACGATGCGCTCGCCGATGCGGCGGATGTTCACGCCCGTCATTCCCTTGGTGATCTCGCGCAGCTCGGCCTCGATGCGCTCGAGGTCGATGATGTTGACGCGCACCTTGACCTTGCGTACGCGGCCCGCCTTGTCCCACACATGCAGCGTGCTGTCGCCCGCGTCCTGCGCGGTGATGAGCATGTTGTTGCCATCGAGCACACGCGCTTCGAGCACCTTGCCGCTGCCGATGGCGACGCGTGCCACGTTCGGCATGCGCACCAGCGCCATCTGGCCGACATACAGGGTGAGATTGGCCGGCAGGTCCTGCATGACCGTCGCGCGGCTGGCGAGTTGATCGAGCTCGGCGGCGCTGATGGTCGGGCCCGTGGTCGGGCTCGTGGTCGGGCTGTTGGTCGTGCCGGTGGAGGGGGCGGCAGCGCCCGCTGCAGGTGCAACGACAGGCGCAAGAGGCCGGATACCAGGCGAGCGTTCGATCGGCGCGGACATCGACGGCGATGCTGGCGACCACGTGGACCCGGACGACATCGCAGCCGGCGCGACCGTCCCCGGTGGCAAGGTAGCGGGGCGTTGCTGGGCCAGCGCGGGACCCTGCGCCAGCAGGCACCAGGTCGCGGTTGCAGCGGCAGTCGCAGCCAGGCTGCTTCGGCGGACGATCGAACGTTTGCAGTAGGTCAAAGGCAGGGCGCTCTCGGGCGTCGTGGATAAGAAATCGGAAGCACCGGGGTCGATGTTCGACAGCACGGCGGAAAGGAGTCGGGGTCGATGCGGCTTCACCGTGGCGGCGCGGCTGCAGGCTCTGACGGCGCGGGTGCCGCGTTGGCTGCTGCAGCCGCTGCGATCGCTTGTTGCAGCCCCTGGCCCAGCCCCGATCCACCGGCGCCGCTGCGCCCGTTCGAGCCGCCGACGATGTATTCCACGCCCGGCGGCGCTGCTGCGTGAACGGCGGCGGAGGGACGCATGCGGTACGGTCTAAAGCCGTCGACGATGGCATCGAGGTCCATCGCATCGACGCCGGTTCGCATGGTCTGGCGGTCTTCGGGATTGCGCAGCGCGGCCACGATCTTGCCCATGCGCTGCGCCAGGATGAGCTTCTGCGCATCGGCGGGCGCGATGGCCACGGTGACCGTGGAATAGCGCTGCTGCGCATACGGATCGGCCTCGGCCGACACCTCGGAGCGTTTGCGCATCGAAGCGAATTGTTCCGACGTGATCTGGCCGGTGGCGCGCACCTCGACGTCCTGCAGCAGCGGCACCACCACGGCCTGCGTGCCTTCCTTCTGCTTTTCGACCACGTACATGAAATCGATGCGGTCGCCGGCGCGCAGCATGCCGGAGATCGAGCTGATCTCGTCCACCGGAATGGTGATCGCGCGCACGCCGCGCTCGATCTCTTCGGCGAACACCTTGCGCGGCGCCGCGAAGAACGAGGCGAGCAATGGTTTGCCGGCAGCCACCGGCACTGTCAACTGGCGTCCGGCGAACTGCACGAAGGTCTCGGGCGTGAGCGCGTCGTTGTGCACGTACTCGGTCGGCACCGATCGCTTGGCGACCATGGTCGGCAGCACCACCATGCCGTCGCCGAGCGCCTGGCGCGCCACCACCACGTCGCGTCGCTGGCTGTTGGCGTCCTGTTCGAGGCTGGCGGCAATCTCGCGCTCGCTGGCGCGCAGGTAGTACCAGCCGAGGCCGGCTGCCAGGAGCCCGAGGATCAGTGCGCCGATGAGCGGAGACAACCGCCGCAGGTTCTGCTTGACTTTGAGGAGGCCGGGAGAAGGTTTCATCGATGGCTGTGTAGAGGCGGTAGGGGAGGTCTGCAGGCGGCTAGAGCGGATAGGAAAGGGTGTACGAATACGTCGACCAGGCATCCTGGAAAGCCTTGATCAGCAGACCGACGACCGAGCGGTCGTAGCCCGGTACGGTGGCGAAGAGCGCCACGGCCAGGATGCCGGCGACGATGACGTACTCGGTCATCACCTGGCCGCGTTGGTGTCGCCTCATTCGGATCGCTTCATTCGGGCGTGGTCTGGCTGGCGACGACGAAGCAGCTGCCTTCTTGTCGCGCGATGGTCACGACCATTTCCTCGGTGCCGCGACGGAACACCAGCGCCGAGCGCGTGCCGGCCTCCACGGTGCGGTCTTGCAGCAGCGCCCAACCCAGCAGCACCATGCGCTCGCGGAGATACAGCGCATTGGTCTCGACGCTCATCCCGTTGGTCAGCATGATGGTGCGGTTGCGTTGTCCGGGATCGAACGAGAGCGTGTCCGACACCACCTGGGAGCCGGGCGGCCGCGGGAAGCCCTTGCCGATGCGCTCGGTGCGCTCCTGCTCGCTCGGGCCGCCTTCTTCGTACAACGCGGCGCTCGCCAGCCGGCCGAGTGTCTTGCCCGGCATACCGCGCAACTGAACCGTGACCTGATAGATGCCCATGCGCGCCCCGAGCACGCGCACCTCGCCGACCTGGCTCGCGGCGTAGCCGACCTTGTCCTTGAACCACGTCTCGTACCAGCGCAGGACCTCGGCCACCGAAGCATCGGTTTCGAAGCCGCGAATCTGCATCGGCACCGTGTTCTGCTCGATGTACTGCGCGATCCAGTAGCTCCTGGCATCGGGTGGTGGCGGCACCAGCGGCCAGTCGCGTTGCGGTGCAGCGGCCCAGCTCGCAGTCGCTGCGAGCCACAGCGCCACGGCGCCGATGAAGGCGGCGACGCGAATGCGTTGCGAAGCGTGCTGCAGAGCGAACGGCGGTGCGGCGTTCACGGCAGCGTGTTGACCACGGGTGTCGGCGGAAACGCGCGGTAGTAGCGGAACTTGTCCTTGGGGCTGCCGCCATCGGCATCGGCACCGCCGCCCGTCTCGGTGGTCGCCTGCGGCGTGATGCGCTCGAAGCGGTCGAGGGGCGTCTTCTCGATCGCATCGCCCGGCGTCAGGCCGAAAGTGAGGTTCGCATTCTTGAAGCCGGGATAGACCTGGCTGATCGCGTATGCGGACTGATGCAGTCCGCTGCGCAGTTGTTGATAGAACACGCTGTCGGTCAGCTTGAGCGGCACCAGGCCCTGGATCTTCTTTTCTTCGCGGTTGGTGCCGCCGGCGTTCCACGCTTCGGTCAGCATCGTGACCTGCTCGGTCATCTCGATCTGCGGCATGAGCGTGAAAGACGCATTGGTCTGCGTCACGTCGACCTGATTGCGCAGGTAGCCGCCGCTCACAAAAGTAAATTTGCCGAGCGACTGCGTGATGATGTTGTTGCCCAGCGCGTTCTGCGCCACCCGGATGGTGTCCCACAGCTTGTCGCTGGCGTTGAGCAGCGAGGGCAGCGTGGCCGCACTCGTGGTGGCCACCACGCGCGTGGTGCGCGCATCGATGGCCGGCAGCGTCGGCTCGAACTCCGCGATGTCCGCCGCATGAATGGTGGCGCCCGCGGTCGCGCGATCTCTGAAGATATGACGGCGCAGGTCGCGGGTCACCTCGTCGTCGGATTTCTTGATGGCACCCGACGCACCCTTGGCCTCGGCCGCGTCGATCGCGTTGGTGCCCGGCATCCACACCGTGCGTTGCCATGCCAGCAGCTTGGCGGCGGCCACGGTCTGCTGGCGCTTGGTGCCGTATTCGGCAATGGCCGGGATCGCTGCGAGCGCGATGGCGGCAAAGCTGATCACGAGCAGGGTTTCGGTCATCGCATGCCCCTGCATGCGTGCGGCGCGGTGTGGGGGCACGGGTGCGGTCTTCATCAGTCGCCGCTGTCTGGTTCGGCCGCGGCACCGATCGCCGCGCCACCCATGGCGATGGCCCGTGCCCACAACGATGGCTCGACGTTGTGCACGTGCCAGTACGGGCTGAAGAGGCTCCGGTGCTCGATGTAGCCGCCGGCAAAACCCACGTTGAATTTTCCGATTTGCGGTGGATCGTCGGCAGAAAAGTCGCGCCGGGCCCACCGGTCTTGCGGCCGCCTGAAGTACACCTGCGAGGTCGACACCGCCTTGATGTAGTCGCCACCGAAGTTGTCCTTGAGCCCCGCACGAGAACCCTCGGTCGCATCGCCGAAGCCGGCCACCTCCCCGGTACGGATGCGCTCGGCGCCCTTTTGCACGACCAGCGTGAGGGCCGGGCCCTTGTCGGTGTTCTTGCCCCACTTCAAAGGGTTCTTGCCCTTGAAGCCGTTCTCGCCCAACCAGTTGTCCGACTCGTGGGCGACCATCGGCTCGTGCGCCTTGACGTCGATGAAGCGTGGCATCGACCAGTCCTGCGTGAGGTTGGTGCCGATGCTGGTGCGTGGGCCGTAGTGCAGCTTGGCATCGAACTGGAGCACTGGCCAGGCGCCGGGCAGGATGCCGCCGTTGCGGTTGCCCGCAGCGCGCTCGAACGAGCCGCGGACCATGTAGGCGCTGTCGCCGATGGTGTCGTTCAGCCCGCCGTAGTCGCGCGCTTCGGTCGCAAAGGTGTCGAGGGTCAGGCGTTGGCCTTCCCAACTCTTCATCACGTTGGGACCACCCGCCGCGGCGGCGCCGGCGCCGAGTCCGAAGCGACCGCGTGCGATGTCGCTCGCGCCGCCGATGAGGTCGGTGTAGAGCAAGCCGATCGGCAGGCGTATCTCGATGGCGTCGGCCGACTGCCACCGGATGCGGCCCGGTCGTCCACCGAGAATGCCCCGGTCGGCCACCAGTTCGGTCCCGCCGTTCCAGTCGACCAGACCGCTGATGACGCTGCCCGCCAGATTGGCGAACCCGGGCGGCGTCACCGGGAAATTGCTGACGATGCCTTTGAGCGAACCCGCGACGCCGGAGCCGATCCACGTCGCCCAGTCGGGCAGAAAGCGGCGCTTTTTGGTCCAGTCGTCGCGCGTGGCTTGCGCGGCATGGGCGAAGCGCAGCACCTCGTTGTAGTCGTCCTCGTCGAACGGCCCGCGCGCCGACTGGTGATAGCTCTTCAGGTACAGGCCGAGGTCGGCGACGAACTTGGTCGCGAGGATGGCAGTCTCGCCCGGCGGCACGGTGGCGTCCGGGTCGTTGGCGCGAAGCACGTCGACGATGACCTGCGGCAGTTGCGCGGCCGTGCTGGCGAGCATCGCGACCTGGCTTGCGGAGATGCCCTGGTTCAGGATGCGCAGCACGTCGACGCCGATCTGCAGCGGCTTGGACGCTGGCTCCACGAAGCCTGCGATGCGATCGGCGGTGCGTTGCAGCCGCTGTGCCTGACCCCAGTTGACGACCCACTTGGCTATGAAGATCAGGTCAAAGGGTGGCGGCGTGCGGGCAGCAGTTTGAAGATTTTTCAGCCCCTCGAAGCCCTTGGCTATCACCCGACCTTCCTGGATGTTGGCCGCGCTCGTAATGAAAGCGCCCATCGCGGTCTGCACGCTGGCCAGGGTCGCGATGCTGGCCTCGTTGGCCGCCATTGCGCGGTTGGTGTACGCAAGGTAGTTGAGGCTGCGCGCGGTGAGCACGCTGGCGCTGTAGGTGGTCGCGTCGGCCGTGTTCTGCAGCTTCATTTTTTCGCGCGTCGCAGTGGCCGTGTTGTAGACCACCAGGATGCTCAAGAAAACGATCGGCAACATCGCCACGATGAAGACGATGGCCTGGCCGGCCTGCTGACCCGGATGTCGATGCCGACCCGTCTGATGCTTCGGCATGTTCGGGCGGGTCATCGGCGCGATCGCGGGATGTTTAGCGCCTGGTTACTTGGCGCCGTCCGCCGCGCCCTTGGTGTAGGTGCTCATGTTGTAGTTCACATCGGCGTTGGTGGAGCCCTTGCCGGCGGCGGTCTGCGCCTTGGTCACCTCGGCCGAGCCGGTCTTGCCGCCGACCTCCTGCGACATGCCTGCCACCTGGTTGCGCAGCGTCTGCCCGAAGAAGCTGAACACCGCGATCGCAGAGATGGCGATCAGCCCGAGGATTACGAGGTACTCGGTCATGCCCTGGCCCTTGACCTTGATCTTCGAGACGATGCGGCGGCGAACCTGGCTCAGACGTTGGGTATTCATGGAAGCTCCTGTGAAAGACATGATGAAGACACCTTGCAAGGCGGTTCCGATGGCGTTCAGGCCACGGTTTGCAGGGCACGCGAATCGAGTCTATGAAGGGGCTTTAGGGACGTTCTGTAGGTTTCTCGCCAACCCCGATACAAAACCGTGGTCAGGTGTAAGTCAGTGTTAACGAATTGTTGCCTGAAGCGCCGCGCTCGGGTTTACAAGCCGTCTTCGGCCAGCGCGCCCGAGAACCGGAGATGACTCTGCCGACGGAATTCACTCGGTGTCACGCCTTTGAGGGCAAGAAACTGGCGGTTGAAGTTCGCGACGTTGTTGAAGCCCGCGGCATAGCAGATCGACGTCACGTATCGATTGGTCTGCATCAACAGTTGGCAGGCGTGCGTGACGCGCATCTGGTTCACATAGCCAGGAAAACTGGTGCCGGTGGAGCGCTTGAAGAGCCTGCCGAAGCGGCCCGTGTTCATGCCGAGTTCGGCTGCCACGATGGCGACGGTCAGCGGTGCCGCAGGATCGGTGGCGATGCGGGCAACCAGTCCCTGGATCGCTTGCAGATCGCAGTCGGTGGCGTCGTCGGAGTTGGCGCTCGACAGCAGGCGGTAGTCGGTGCACCCCGACAGATCGATGAGAAGGTCGCAAAAGAGTCGAAATCGCTTGAGGCCATGCGTCGCCTTGATGGCGAGCCAGCTTTGCTCCGCAGCTTCAGCCATGCCGAAGAACTCGATGCCGTGGCAGGCACGCTTGAGCATGCGTGCCGTCTCGTGCAGTTCTGGAAAAGTCTCGGCCCCCATCAAGATCGTGTCGGGTGAAAACTGGATCGCCAGATCGCGTCGTGCCACGCCGGCAGCAGGTGCGTCGAGCGAAATCCAGTTGTGCGGCAAGCCGGAGCCGCATAGCACCAGATGACCCGGCTCGAAGGTGCCGATCCAGTCGCCAACGAATGCTTTGCCGGATGTCGCGACGATCAGGTGCAGCTCGAAGACGTCGTGTGAATGCCATCGCGCCAAAGGCGTCGGAAAGCCGTGTTCGATGCATCGAACCAGGCCCGCTGCGCTCGGTACTTCGTAGCCCAGCTCAGGCAGCCTGGAGGATTCCAGTTCGATTTCAGGAAGGCGCTTTCGGGCGGGTCGCCGATGAGAAAATGGCATGTGTGCGTAGCCGCCCTGTTCAATGCAGTGATCACACCTTAAGCGTGTCGCGTGCAGCGCACCATGCGCTATGCCGCAGTTGGCGTGCCATATGTGCGAACGGGTCAGGTTGCCTAGACAGGTGCAGCCTAGACCTCTCACATGACAGGAAGGTACACGACCGCGCTGGGCGCAGGCCGGGAGCCGCCGTTTGCGCAAAAGGCGCAATGCGTGTTAGTCCGCGCGCGTCGCGCGCGCCTCTCTGGTCAGTGCCCGCCCGGCATCACCATGCGATGGCGGAGCTGATCGGCCACCACCGCCACGATCAGCAATGCGCCGAGCACCACCATCTGCAGATACGAGCCGACGCTGGCCAGGTTCATGCCGTTCTGCACCAGGCCGATGAAGATCGCGCCCATCACCACGTTGGGCACACGGCCGATGCCGCCACGCAGGCTGACGCCGGCGATCACGCAGGCCGCTATCGACTCGAGCGCCACCGTGCCGCCCAGATTGGCTTCACCGGTTTCGACGCGGGCCGTGAGCAGCAGTCCGCTGACCGCAGCGAGGCCGGCGCACAGCAGATAGGCGACCAGCAAGACACGACGCGTGTCGATGCCCGAGAGCGCAGCCGCCTTGGCATTGCCACCGACCGCCAGCAAGTGCGTGCCCGTTGGAGTGCGGCCCATGAGGATGCCGATGCCGGCAACGCACACGGCCGTCACAAGAATCGGTATCGGGATGCCGAGCAGCGTGCCGAAGCCGAACAGGTCGCTGAACTCGCTCGGCAAGCCCGACACCGGCACGCCGCCCGTCAGGAACAGCGCGATGCCGAAGCCGATCGACTGCACGCCGAGCGTCACGATAAAAGGCGATACGCCGATGAATGCAATGCCGATGCCGTTGACCAATCCGACCGTGAGGCCGGCGAGCATGCCGCACAGGCAGCCGACGATGACGACGACCCAGGTTGCGTCGGGCAACGCCACGCCCAGGCTTTGCATCGCCATCGCCGACACCACGGAGGTGATCGCCATGACGGTGCCGACCGACAGATCGAAACCACCGGTGACGAGCGCCAGCATCTGGCCGAGCGACACGAGGATGAGATAGACCGACTGGCGCAGCAGATTGACCAGGTTCTGGACGGTGAGGAACTGGTCGGACAGCGTACTGAACACGACGAAGGCGATCGCCAGCATGAAGGGCAACACACCCAGCCGCAGGAACATGCTGCGCAACATTCCAAGAACGCGGTGCGCAACGCCGGAGGCACGCGGGGTTGCCGCCGCGACGGCAGGACTCGGATTCATGACTTGCTTTCGTTGGAGCCGAAAAACAGATTGAGCACACGCGACTGGTTGATCGCTTCGCCCTGCAGCTCGCCGGCGATCTCGCCGCGGCACATCACATAGACGCGGTGGCTCAGGTGCAGCACCTCGGGCAAGTCCGACGAGATCACGACCACGGCCGCACCGCCCTCGCACAAGCTCTGGATCACCTTGTAGAGCGCGCTGCGCGTGCCGACATCGACACCGACCGTCGGCTCGTCGAAAACGTACAGGGCCGCCTCTCGCGTCATGCCCTTGCCGAAGAGCACCTTCTGCTGGTTGCCGCCCGAGAGCAGCGCGACCGGCCGGTCGAGGTTGCGCGGCGCCAGCTCGACCCGCGCTGCGGCATCGGACGAGAGCTTGCGAGCGAGCCGCTTGCGCAGCCAGCCGCCGTGGCCGCGCAGCGGGCCGCTCACCAGCGGCAGCGTGATGTTGGCGTGCGAGGTAAAGCCGAGCACCAGGCCTTCGGCCTTGCGGTCGGGCGGCAGATAGAAGAGGCCTTCGTCGAGCAGCTTGCGCACGGTGGCGCCGGTACGCTCCTGGCCTTTGAAAGTGACCTTGCCTTCGCTCACCGCATCGAGCCCGTAGATGGCGCGGAACAGTTCCGACTTGCCACAGCCCACGAGGCCGGCCAGCCCGACCACTTCGCCGCGGCGCACCACGAGGCTCGCATTGCGCACGCCGTTGGGCGAGCTCAGGCCTGCGACTTGCAGCACCACATCGCCTGGCCGGTTGGCGATGTGTGGATAGATCTGTTCGATGGCGCGGCCGCTCATCAGCTCGATGAGCTGGTCGGCGTTGGTCGCGGCGGCATCGACGGTCGTGATCTTCCGGCCGTCGCGCAGCACCGTGATGCGGTCGGCGATCTGCGCGATCTCCTGAATGCGATGCGAGATATAGACGATGCCCACGCCGCGGGCCTTGAGCCGCGCGACGAGCTCGAAGAGGCGCTGCGTTTCCTTGTCGGTGAGAGACGCGGTCGGCTCGTCGAGGATGAGTACGGAGACATCGCCGCGCAGGCCCTTGGCGATCTCGACCATCTGCTGCTGTGCGCGCGTGAGGCCTGACACCGGCGCGGTGGGGTCGATCTCGAAACCGAGGTCGGCCAGCATGGTTTTCGCACGCTCGCGCACGGCGTTGCGGTCGAGCAGGCCGCCTTTGCGCGGCTCGTCGCCCAGGCTCAGGTTCTGTGCAACCGAGAGAGTCGGGATGAGCGAGAACTCCTGGAACACCGCACTGATGCCGAGCCGCCGCGCGTCGTGCACGCTCGAGAATTTGACGGGCTCGCCGTTTAGGCGAATCTCTCCACTCGTCGGCGTGTTGGCGCCGGCGAGTAATGAGATCAGCGTCGACTTGCCGGCACCGTTCTCGCCGAAGAGCACATGCACTTCGCCAGCGCGCAGCTCGAAGTCGACATCGTCGAGCGCGAGCACGCCGGGGTAGCGCTTGCTGAGCGCCACCGTCTGCAGCAGCGGGACGGCGGCACTCATCGCGCGGGTCACGAAGCCAGCAGAGCCGGGCTCACTTGACTTCGAACACCGGCTTGAAGCTGGCAGGCGGCAGGATGTCGTCGAGCTTCACCGTCTTGATGTTCGCGCTGTCCACCACGAAGATCTTCGGGCCGACATGCTTGGTCACTTCCTTGCCCTCGAGCAGGCGCACCGCCTGGTCGACCGCGATACGGCCCTGGATGACCATCGAGTCGGCCGGCGAGGCCACGATGCGGCCCTTCTGGATGCCTTCGTAGACGCCTGGCGTCATGTAGAACGAGAGCACCTTCACCTTCTTGTCGAGGTTGCGCGAACGCAGCACGCCGGTGGCGGCTTCGGCGGTGACCGCAGTGCCGGCCACGTAAGCGAGGTCGGGGTTGGCTTGCAGCACGTCTTCGACCAGCTTCGACTGGACTTCCTTGCCGGTGTCGCCGTACTTGGGGTCGAGCACCACCACGGCGCTGCCCTTGACAGCGTCCATGAAACCCTTGTTCGCGGCTTCGACCCAGCTGGCGCCGGCAGGGCCGGGGAACCAGCCGACCTTGACCGGGGGCGAGCCGGCCGGGTGCTTCTTGGCGAGGTATTCGCCGGTGCTCTGGCCCATCGTGTAGAACGAAACGAGCGACTTGGCCGAGATGTCCGGCGAGTTGATGCCGTTGACCAAGTCGATCACCGGCACCTTCTTGGCGGCCGTCGCCTTGATGACGTTGTTCAGGCCATCGCCCGAGATCGCGCCGATGATCACTGCGTTGGCGCCGCGTGAAACGCAGTCTTCGATCTGCGAGACCTGCTTGCTCAGGTTAGTGTAGCCGCCGGCGTCTGCCACCTGCAGCTTCACGCCCTGGCGCTTGGCTTCTTCGATGACGCCGTAGTCGACACCCAGCCAGTACGCATCTTTCATGTGCGGGAACGACACGCAGATATCCCACTTCTTCGAGGCCTTGGCCAGCGGCTTGTAGTCGATCGGCGACTTCTTGCCGTCGGCCGCGAAGGCCGGCTCGGTGGACTCGGCCTTGTAGGGAAACCAGTCTGCCGCCGAAGCGGTGCCGTGCCACATGGTGGCGGTGGCCATCAGGGAGCTGACGAGCAGCGAGACGCGCAGGGATGAACGGTTCATGGTGAATACCTTGGGTGGATGAAAAGAAACGCTGGGAAAAAAGTGATTCAAGCGGCGAGCGCGGCACGCAAGCGGGCGAGTCTTTGCCGCTTTTCGGCACGGGCAGCCAGTGCGCCGGCCATGTCGACTTCGACGAAGCGGGCCTTGTGGTTGGGCTGCATCTGCGCGATCAGGTCCATGTCGGCGCTGATGACCGTGCCGACCATCGCGTAGCCGCCACCGGAGACGGCATCGCGGTGCAGGATGATCGGCTCGCGGCCGCCCGGCACCTGGATCGAGCCGTAGGGGTAGCCGGCGTCGACGATGTTCGAAGGGTCGGCACCGGCACCGAACGGCGGCGTGCGTTCGACGAACTTCAGCGGCGTGCCGTTCTTGTAGCGGTAGCCGATGCGGTCGGCTTCCGAGCCCACGGTCCAGGTGTCGGCGAAGAAGCTCTGCATCGACACCTCCTGCAGCCGATGAAAATACAAGCCCGGCAGCACGCGCAGTTCGATCTCTTTGCCGAGCACCGGCACGAGTTCGGCTGGCGCACTCCTGCCGGCTCGCGCGGCGGATGCAGTGGACGCGGTGTAAGCGGTAGAAGAGGGCGCGCCGACCGGCAGCTTGTCGCCCGCCATGAGCTTGCGGCCATTGAAACCGCCGAAGGCGCCGAGGCCGTAGGTCGATCGGCTGCCGAGCACCATCGGCACATCGATGCCGCCGGCCACCGCGATGCACATGCGCGCGCCCAGCTTCATGAAGTCGAAGCTCAGCTTGTCGCCGGCCTGCACAGAGAAGCTTTCATTCCGCGGCACTTCGATGCCGTTGACCTTCACCTTGGCTTCTGCGCCGGTCACGGCCACCGTCGCCGGCGCATCGAACTGCAACTCGGGGCCGAGCAGCGTGCATTCGATGACGGCAGCACCCGCGTCGTTGCCGACCAGCAGGTTGGCGAGCAGCAGGCTCTGCTGGTCGAGCGCACCCGACAGCGGAATGCCGAGGTTGTAGTAGCCGGGGCGGCCGGCGTCTTGCACGCTGGTCGCGAGACCCGGCTTGAGCACGTCAATCGCCATGGAGCACCTTCAGCAGTTGTGTGTTGTAGCCGTTCGGGTCGGCGAGAAATTCCTTCAGCGAGAAGGACACCGGCACGATGCGCAGCGCATAGGTGCCGGCTTCGACCTCGGCGATCTGTCGGTCGTATTCGACGCGGTCGATCGGCTTCCACTTGACAATGTCGCCCGGCTGAAAGAACACCATCAGGTCCTTGAAGTACGACAGCCGCTGGGCCGGGTCGAAGATCGGCGCCGGCGTCACGCCGAACATCTGGTAGCCGCCCGCGCCTCGCACCGAGTAGATGCAGCTGAAGCAGCCGCCGTGGCCCAGTGTGAGCTTGGGCGTGTCGGTGCGCGGGCTCAGGTACTTGGGCACCTCGATCTGCTTTTCGCGCTCGACCATCTGGAACAGAAAAGGCAGGCCTGCGACGAAGCCGACCATCGACACGAACCAGGGTGCGCCGGAATGGGCCGCGATGAATTCGTCGACCGAGGCGTGGCCGTTGATGCGGGCCGCGTACTCGATGTCGGTGCTGGTTGGGTCCTGGTGACGCTCGCGAAAGCGCATCAAGGTTTCGTGTGTCCACGGGTCGTTGTAGAGCACCGGGATTTCGATGATGCGGGTCTGAAGTTGCAGGGCGCCATCGCCCAGGTCGGCCTCGATGGATTGCAGGGTTGCCAGCAACGCATCGGGCGCGATCACGTCGGGGTCGAAGCGCACCAGCAGCGCCGCATTGGCGGGGCAAATCTCGGTCACGCCGGGCAGGGCGCGGCGCTGCAATTCGGTGCAGATCGCCATGCCCTTGAAGAACGCGGCCAGCGACATCTCCTCGCTGATCTCGACGAAGAGGTGTTCGTCGCCACCGAAGGTGTAGCGGGCTTTGGCCGGGACAGCAGTGAAGTCCTTCATGTCGCTCATGCGTTTTCCTTCGTGGGCAGGGTGACGGTCAGGGTGACGGGCGGGGTGGCAGGTGGCACGGCGGGTTCCAACGGGTTCGCCGTCAGCCATGTTTCAAGAAAGCCGGTGTGGAACGCGGCCTCGGCCACGGCCGCGTCGTCGCACAGCGCGCGGTGCAGCGGAATGGTCGTGTGGATGCCTTCGACCTTGAGTTCACCGAGCGCGCGCCGCATGCGGGCCAACGCGCTGGCGCGGTCGGTGTCGTGCACGATCAGCTTGCCCAGTAGCGAGTCGTAGTAGGCCGGCACCTTGTAACCTTCGTACAGCATGCTGTCGAAGCGCACGCCGGGGCCGCCCGGCACGACCAGCTTCGACACCACGCCAGGGCTCGGCATGAAGTTCTTGGCCGCGTTCTCCGCATTGATGCGCACCTCGATGGCGGCACCCGTGAGGCGTATGTCCTCCTGCTTCAACCGCAACGGCTGGCCGAGCGCGATGCGCAGCATCTCTTTCACCAGATCGATGCCCGTGATCATCTCGGTGACCGGGTGTTCGACCTGGATGCGCGTGTTCATCTCGATGAAGAAGAACTCGCGGGTGTCGTCGTCGTACAGATATTCGAGCGTGCCGGCGCCGCGGTAAGACACCGCATTGGCAAGCCGCAAGGCCGACTCGCACAGCGCGGTGCGCGTGGCTTCGCCGATGGCCGCCGAGGGCGCTTCTTCCCAGACCTTTTGACGGCGCCGCTGCAGCGAGCATTCGCGCTCGAAGCAGTGCACCACGCGCTGGCCATCGCCGAGGATCTGCACCTCGATGTGGCGCGCCTGGCGAACGAAACGCTCCAGGTACACCTCGCCGTTGCCGAAAGCGGCCTGTGCTTCGGCTGTGGCGGTGGTGAACTGTTGCCGCAGTTCTTCTGCGTCTTTTGCGACTCGGATGCCGCGACCACCGCCGCCAGCCGACGCCTTGATCATGATCGGGTAGCCGATGTCTTCGGCCAGCGCGATGGCGGCGTCGGCATCGGTCACCACGCCGACGCTACCGGGGACGGTCGGCACGCCGGCCTTCATCGCAGCGGCGCGTGCTGCGGCCTTGTTGCCCATGGTGCGGATGGCGTGCGGCGTGGGGCCGACGAACACCAGGCCGGCGGTTTCCACGCGCTCGGCGAAGTCGGCGTTCTCGGATAGAAAACCATAGCCCGGATGCACCGCGCCGGCACCGCTGTCGGCCGCCGCCTGCATCACGGCATCGACGTCGAGGTAGCTCTTGATGGCGTGGGCCGGGCCAATGCGAACCGCCTCGTCGGCCATCTGCACATGGAGGCTGGTCGCGTCGGCATCGCTATAAACGGCGACTGTCTTGAGGCCCAGCTCCTTCGCGGCGCGAATGATGCGAACCGCGATCTCGCCACGGTTGGCGATCAGCAGTTTGTCGAAGGCGGGTTCGATGGACACGGCTTTCATGTGGGTGCTGCTGGGTCCGTCAATCTGCCTCGATGAGGGCCACCACCTGGCCGGGATCGACCGGGTCGCCGTTTTCGATGGCGTAGCGCTTCAGCGTACCGGCCACTTCGGCCGTGACTTCACTGAACTGCTTCATCACCTCGACCAGGCCGAGCACGTCACCGATCGCGACCACGTCGCCCGCCGCTTTGTAGGGCGGCGCATCGGGTGCGGACTGGCGATAGAAGGTGCCTGGCAACGGGCTCAGGACTTCGTGGGAAACGGACATCGGTAACTCCTGGGGGAAACTGAAATTCGGCTGGGAACTGCGCTCGATGCTCAGGTCAAACCCAGCTCGGCAATGCCTGCAACGCGGATATTTTTTTCGGCCAGCAAGCTTCGCGTGGCGCGCACCAGCGCGAGCGCGCCGGGCGTGTCGCTGTGAATGCAGACCGAATCGAAGTCGATTGCAAGATCCTGACCATCGACCGTGCGCACCATGCCTTCCTCGCAGGCGCGGACCACCTTGCGGGCCACCGTGTCGGGGTCGAGCGCGCCGACGTGCCGGGTGAACACGATGGAGCCACTCATGTCGTAGTCGCGGTCGGCATAGAACTCGCGCACCACCGGCTGACCGAGTTCGCGTGCCACCCGATAGGTCACCGATGCCTCCATGCAAAAGAGATACAGCTTGGGTTCGATGATCTGCAGGGCCGTGACCAGTGCGACCGACAGCGCCTCGTCGCGCGCCGCATGCATGTAGAGCGCGCCGTGCGGCTTGATGTGCTGCAAGTTCATGCCCGCGAGCCGTGCGAACTCGCGCAGTGCACCAAGCTGGTAGACCATGTCGTTGACCAGCTCGTCGGCCGGTGCATTGATGTGGCGCCGCCCGAACCCGACCAGATCGCGAAAGCCCGGATGGGCACCGATACCAACGCCGTTGTCCCGGGCCAGCAGCACCATCTTGCGCATGATGTTCGGGTCGCCCGCATGGAAGCCGGTGGCAATGTTGGCCGAGCTCACCAGCGGCATCAGCTGCTCGTCGACGCCGTCACCGATGGTCCATGGGCCGAAACCTTCACCCATGTCGGAGTTCAGATCGATGAGCTTTTTCACTTGCGTTCGCCTTCGGTTCGGTGAGCACTCTGCCGGATGGGCTTTAGTGCGAAACGGAGATTAGCCAGCGCACCGAGAGACCGAAAGCATTGTTTTCAGACGGTGCGATATCTAAAAAACAGATGCGGGTGCGGCAGGTATTCGAGGCTACGCTCGGATGCGAGCGGTTGCGGGCTATCTGAATTTCGCGCTCGAAGCGGCCGTTGCCGCTTGTTCGCTGCCCAGGCTCCCCCTTGCAAGGTCACGCATGTCTCTCACTCTTCGCCAGCTCAGGTATTTTTCGGCCGTTGCCGAGGTCGGCCGCATCTCCCATGCGGCGCTTCAACTCAACATCTCGCAGTCGGCCGTGACCACTGCGATCCGCGAGCTGGAAGAACTGGTCGGCCAGCAGCTCTTCGAGCGCCATCCGCATGGCGTCGAACTCACGAAAGCAGGCCGGCGTTTTCTGGGTCACGCCTATGCTGTGCTGGCTGCGGCAGATGAAGCCGAGCGCATGCCGCACGACGGCGCACAGGTGGAGGGCTCGCTCACGGTCGCGGCCAGCTACACGGTGTTGGGCTATTTCCTGCCGCACCACCTGCAGCGCTTTGCGCAGCTGCATCCACAGGTCAACGTCAAGGTGCACGAGGTCGCGCGCGAAGCCATCGAAGAAGGCCTCATCACACAGCGCTACGACATGGGCGTGCTGCTCACGTCGAACGTCGTGCTGAGCGAGCTGTCGCTGGAAACCTTCTTCGGATCGCAACGCCGGCTATGGGTGCCGGCCAAGCACCCGCTGCTCGACAAGGCCGAGGTCACACTCGCCGACCTGGTGGCCGAGCCCTACATCATGCTCACCGTCGACGAGGCGGCCGCCACCACCCTCAAGTACTGGAGCAAGACGCCGCACCAGCCGGCCGTGCGCATGCGCACGAGCTCGGTCGAAGCGGTGCGCAGCACCGTCGCCAACGGCCTGGGCGTGACCATTCTGTCGGACATGGTCTACCGGCCCTGGTCACTGGAAGGCAAGCGCATCGAGACGATCAACCTGCGCGACGCTGTGCCGACAATGAATATCGGCCTGGGGTGGAAGCAGGGGACCGAGTCCACGCCGGCAATGACGGCGTTTCGGGATTACTTCAGGCAGCTGTTCCAGGATCCGACCTCGGTGCGGGCGGGGCGCGGGCGGCTGTGAAGGATTGGGTGATCGGCCAAGTGGGCGCCAGGAAAACACCCGTTGCTTGCTGGCTTTCTCGATTCATGGCAAAAACTCGGTTTTGACGTGATTCAAATAAGGTGACCAACCGTGTGTGATCTGAACGACCAGGAAGAGCTTAAGAAATACACTCGCCGCGACTTCGGTACGTGGGCCGCATCCGCCGGCCTGCTGACCGCGCTGCCCGCCGTGGCCAACGCTGCGGCGGTGGCCGAGCGCGAGGTGACCATCACTACTGCAGACGGCAGCTGCGACGCTTACTTCGTCGCGCCCACGTCCGGCCCTGCACCCGGCGTGCTGGTATGGCCCGACGTGTTCGGTCTTCGCCCCGCCTTCAGGCAGATGGGCCGACGGTTGGCCGAATCGGGCTATAGCGTACTGGTGGTGAACCCCTTCTACCGGCAGATGAAAGCGCCGACCGCAGCGCAGGGCGGCCAGACGCCAATCGCCCAGGTGATGCCGCTGATGCAGGCCCTGACGCCGGCCATGCATCTGAGCGACGGCAAGACCTTCGTGGCCTGGCTCGATGCCCAAGCCGAGGTAGACAAGGCTCGCAAATTGGGCACGACCGGTTATTGCATGGGCGGCCCGATCGCGGTGCGCACTGCCTCCGTGGCGCCCGGCCGCGTGGGCGCCGTCGGAACCTTCCACGGCGCTGCGATGGTGACGGCAGGACCCGACAGCCCGCATCGCCTGGTCGCCCAGACGCAGGCCCAATACCTGATTGCAGTGGCCCAGAACGACGACGCCAAAGATCCCGAAGCCAAGGCCAGCTTGCGCGCCGCTTTCGACATCGCCAAGCTGCAGGCCGAGGTGGAGGTGTATCCGGCGGCCCACGGCTGGTGCCCGCCCGATACACAGGTGTACGACGCCGCCCAATCCGAGCGCGCCTGGGCGCGCCTGCTGGCGACATTCGGCAAGGCGCTGGCCTGATTGCGGTAGCCGGGCGACGAGCTCAGGAGGGCTCGCTGTTCCAAAGCCAAAGCCGAACGACCACTTGAGGCGTTCGAAGTCGTCCCGCGGAACAATCAGCGGGGCACCGGAACTTGCCCTGACTGGGTCTTCACGACGTGCGTTCGCCGAGTCGGAAGTGTTGCGGGAATGCTGACTCGCCCGGGCCAAATGGCACAGCTTCAGGCTGCACCACGCCAGACGACACCTTGTCCGACAAGGAGGTCAGCGGTTGTCACCTTCCACCTGCAGGAGGGGCGGGCTAGCGTCGACACATTCGTGTGATGTGACTGGTAGCGCTGCCATGGTTACCTCACACAACGTCTCGCGCCGCTCCGCGCGACAACTGCGCCTGGCGGCTTCACCCCCGACAAGGAGAAGACATGAAAATTCTGATGGTATTGAGCTCGCACGACAAGCTGGGTGACACCGGCCTCAAGACCGGTTTCTGGCTCGAGGAGTTCGCTGCGCCGTACTACGTTTTCACCGACGCCGGCGCACAGGTCACGCTCGTCTCGCCCAAGGGTGGGCAGCCGCCGCTGGACCCGAAGAGCGACGAGCCCGACGCGCAGACCGATGCGACGCGGCGCTTCAAGGCCGACGTTGCGGCTCAGTCTGCGCTGGCGCACACCGGCAGGCTCGCTGATGTCTCGGGGGACGGCTTCGATGCCGTCTTCTACCCGGGTGGTCATGGCCCCTTGTGGGACCTGGCAGAGGACAAGAACTCGATCCGCCTGATCGAGGCGACGATCGCCGCGGGCAAGCCGGTGGCCGCCGTCTGCCACGCGCCTGCGGTGCTGCGTCATGTCCGTGGGGCGGACGGCTCGCCTCTGGTCAAGGGCCGCAAGGTCACCGGCTTCACCAACAGCGAAGAGGCGGCAGTGCAGTTGAGCGCCATCGTGCCTTTTCTCGTCGAGGACATGCTGATCGAGAAGGGCGGCCACTACAGCAAGGCGGCCGACTGGCAGCCGCATGTGGTGCGCGATGGGCTGCTGATCACCGGGCAGAACCCGGCTTCGTCCGAAGCCGCAGCCGTCGCGCTGCTGGACCAGCTCAAGCAGGGCTGACGACAAAAGGGCGCGCGGCCAACGCCGCGGCCTCCCGCCATTCACACCACAGAAAGCATCGCATGGCTTACCAGACCACGAATCCCTACAACGGAGAGGTTGGCAAGATCTTCGACGAGATCAGTGACGCACAACTCGAGGCCAGCATCAAGGCCGCCGACGAGTGCTTCCGCAACCACTGGCGCAAGACGAGCTTCGAGGAGCGCAAGGCAATCCTCAAGCGCGCGGCAAGCATCATGCGTGAACGCTCGCAGGGCTTCGCAGAGTTGATCAGCCTGGAGATGGGCAAGCTGATCGCGCAAAGCCAGGGCGAGGTCGCGCTGTGCGCGGCCATCCTCGATTACTACGCCGATCACGCCGAGGCATTCCTGGCGCCCGAGCGGCTGGCGTCGAGCCGGGGCGAGGCGATGGTCGAGAGCAGCCCGCTGGGCGTCCTCTTCGGTGTCGAGCCCTGGAATTTCCCGTACTACCAACTGGTGCGCTTCGCGGCGCCCAACCTGATGGCCGGCAACGTCGTGCTGGTCAAGCATGCGTCCAACGTGCCGCAGTGCGCACTGGCCTTCGAAGGGCTGCTGTCGGACGCCGGCGCACCACCCGGCGCCTACACCAACCTGTTCGTCTCCAAGGATCAGATCGGCCGCATCATCGATGACGACCGTGTGCGCGGTATCGCGCTGACCGGCAGCGAAGGCGCGGGGGCGGTGGTCGCGGCCCGAGCAGGCAAGAATCTGAAGAAGACCACGCTGGAACTCGGTGGCAGCGACGCCTTCATCGTGCTGGACGATGCAGACCTCGAAAAGGCCGTCAAACACGCCGTCAGCGGCCGCATGGGCAATGCGGGGCAGGCCTGCACAGCGTCCAAGCGCATCATCGTCGTCGAGTCGCTGGCCGATCGATTCCTGGAAGTATTCCAGGCCGCGATGGCCGGCTTCAAGCCGGGTGACCCGATGGACAAGGAGACCACGCTGGCACCGCTGTCGTCGTCGCAGGCGCTGAAGACGCTGCTCGGCCAGGTCGAAGAAGCGGTCGGCCGGGGCGCACGCCTGCTGATGGGCGGCAGGCGCATCGACGGCGAGCGCGGCGAGTTCATGCAGCCAACGATCCTGACCGATATCGCACCCGACAACCCTGCGTATCACCAGGAGTTCTTCGGTCCGGTGGCGCTGTTCTTCCGTGTCCCCGACGAAGATGCCGCAGTCAAGCTGGCCAACGACTCGCCCTTCGGGCTGGGCGGCTCGGTCTTCACGAGCGACATCGAGCGCGGTCGAAACGTCGCCCGGCGCATCGACACCGGCATGGTCTTCATCAACTCCAGCGCCGTCTCATCGCCGGAACTGCCGTTCGGCGGCGTGAAGAACTCCGGTTACGGCCGAGAACTGTCGAGTGCCGGCATCCAGGAATTCGTCAACAAGAAGCTGATCCGCGTCGCCTGAGTCTCATCGCCGCATGACGGCCGCATCGCTTTTGCACTGCGCGGGCGCATGGCAAGACGCGCAGCAAGCGGCAGAATTTCCTTGTTTCACGCTTGTCACGGAACCGCGACAGGAACCGCGACAGGAGACGCCCGGGACTGCCTCGCGTCAGACCCAACCTTGGCGCCACAGGGTGGCGTCGGTCAGTTCGCGCCATTGCAGCAAATACACCTGCTTGGAATGCACGGCCTCCAGTTCGACCTGCTCGACGCGTATCGACGGCGGCTCGGGCTCGATAACCCGCAGCACCACGAAATGCTTCTCGCGATTGCGCGGCGTCATCGCCGTCCACTTTGTCAGCAAAAGCTTTTTCGGGCTGAGCGGGTTCCTTCGCATGCAGTGTTTGGGCGCTGGCGCTACCGCCCCGGGGTCAGGAATCGGCCTCATAGCGGGTGATGATGCGCCACGGTCAGTCCTGCGGCAGCGCCAGTTCGATCTATTCACAAGCAGCCATTCGATCGGCCTGCAGTTCCGGACCCTTCGCCGCCAGCAAAGACTGCATTCACCTCAATTCAATCGGCATATCCTGGGTTGACCCGGTCCAGGACCCGCATCATCGCCGCGAAGTAAAGCTGCTCGCGCTCCGAGCGTGAGTGGCTGTCCTTCGGGTTTGGCGTGTCGACCCGTTTCACCAACTC
The DNA here is from genome assembly GCF_035018765.1 of Variovorax sp. RTB1. Lineage (NCBI taxonomy): Bacteria > Pseudomonadati > Pseudomonadota > Betaproteobacteria > Burkholderiales > Comamonadaceae > Variovorax > Variovorax sp. RTB1. The sequence continues at coordinate 70,191 of NZ_JASJXG010000014.1, read as the reverse complement.
CTCGGACAGCAGTGCCAGGGGTCGGCCGGTCGACAGGGCCAACACCTGCGCCTTGCAGACCTTCTCGAGCTTGTAGAGCCGTCGATAGGCTTGGGCGACCGTCTCTCCAATGACCAGCACGCCGTGATTTTTCATGAAGAGGATCTGCTTGTCGCCCAGGATCGCGCTTAGGCGCTCGCCCTCACTCAACTCCGCCGCCAAGCCCGTGTAGCCGTCGTCGTAGGCCACGTTGCGGGCGAAGAACGCCGCGGTCTGGCTACCCGGCAACAACCGGTTGTCCTCAAGCATGTTCAACGCCAAGGCCCAGGTCTGGTGCGTGTGCAAGACGACCTTGGCGCCGGTGATTCGGTGCAAGGGTGCGTGGATACAGAACGCGCTCAACTCCAGGTCGCCCTCGCCGTCGAGCACGTTGCCGGTCTCGTCGAACACGATCAGGTCGCTCGCCCGGGCCTCGGACCAGTGCCTGCCGAAGGGCAGCACCATGAACCGATCGTCCCGTCCGGGTACGGTCATCGTGAAATGGTTGTCGATCCCCTCTTCCAGCTCGTCGTAGACCGCCAGGCGGTTTGCCGCGGCCAGGTGCACGCGCGCGCGCCAGGTTTCGTCCGAAGCGTCCAGGTGGGGTGAATCGAGCGGGCGAATCGATACGAGTCGGGACATTGCAAATCTCTCCGGTGAATGGGCTGGATACCCACTGTAGCGACTGGAGAGGAGTCGCGTAGCAAGTGAATCGATGCGGGCGCTGTGCATTTTTCAGATGGGACCGATCGGGTCGTTGAACTTGATGAACTCTTTCAAGCACCCGATCAACACGCGAAGCGCGGGTTCGATGTCGGCTTCTTCGACACACGCATAGCCGAGCAACAGGCCACGCCGTCCGCCGCCGCGCAGGTAGTAGCGCGACAACGGTCGGGTCAACACGCCGCGTGCCTGCGCTGCTTCGGCGATGGCCACATCGTCGCAATCGTCGGGCAGACGCAGCACCAGATGCAGACCGGCATTGCTCGATTGCGCATCGAGAAAATCGGTGCCAAGGTGCTGCACGATCAGCGCTACGAGCAACGCACGCCGCCGTGCGTAGAGCACGCGCATTCGACGAATGTGTGCGGCGTAGTGGCCTTGCTCGATCAGCTCGGCGAGGGCCGCCTGCGTGATGGCATGGCCTTCTCGGTACAGGTCGGCGTGCGCGGTGCGAAAGGGCGCAGCCAGCGCGCGCGGCAGCACCATGTAGCCAACGCGCAAACCAGGGAACAGCGTCTTGCTGAAGGTGCCGATGTAGATCACCGGCGCATCGGCTTCCAGGCCTTGCATCGACGGAATCGGTTTGCCGGCAAAGCGGAACTCACTGTCGTAGTCGTCTTCGACGACCCAGCCTTCGGAGGCGCGTGCGATGTCGAGCAACTCGCGTCGCCGCGCCAGGCTCATGACCGAGCCGAGCGGGTACTGATGCGACGGCGTGGTGAAGATCAGCCGTGGCGGCGTGCGTCCGCGCGGCAAGCCGCCATCGACGGAATCAACGGCCTCGACGCGCATGGGCCGCACCACCGTCGAGCCCATCTGCAGCACCTTGTGAAAGCCCCAGTAACCAGGCTCTTCGACCCACACGGTATCGCGCGGATCGACCAGCATGCGCAGCGTGAGGTCGACCGCCTGGTGCACGCCTTCGGTCACCAGGATCTGGTCGGGCGCGCAGCGCACCGAACGCGCCACACGCAGATGCTCTGCGATAGCGGCGTGCAGGGCAGGGTGGCCGCCGCCATGCGAATAGGTCAGCAGCTCGGGCGCGGGATTGCGCCACAGCCGCGTGAGGATGCGGCTGAACTGGCGATGCGGAAACTGCGTGACGTCCGGCACGCCGGGCATGAAGGCGCCCCATTGCAGCGGTGCGGCCGAGGCATTGGCGAGCAGCGCCTGTGCGCGGCGCGACAGGCGCACGTCCCCGTTTGCGACATCGACTTCGGCGGCAGTGCGGTCGACCGAGAGAAAACTTTCCGGCGTGGTCGCAGCGACGAAGGTGCCGCTGCCGACGCGCGAGTGCACATAGCCTTCGGCGCGCAATTGCTCGTAGGCGTGCAGCACCGTGTTGCGCGACACGCCGATCTCACGGGCCAGGTCGCGCGAGGCGGGCAGAGGCGACGAGGGCGGCAGGCTGGCGTCGAGGATGGCGCCGCGCAGGCAGTCGTAGAGCTGGCGGTTGAGTGCGGTGCCTGCTTCCCGTGGAGTACCGTTCTCAGGCGACATCCGCTGCAAAACGAGGTCCGCGCAAATGGATTTCATGGTCGATTGTGATTGGCTCCATTGAATCGCGCAAAGCGGATCTTTTGTCTGGGGCCAATCCGGCGTCCAATCGGCGCAGGACTTCTGACTTCCTTTTGCCTTCGATCGACTTCACAGGAATTGCCATGACCAACAGCGAACTGCAAACCCGCCGCCTTGCCGCCACCCCACGCGGCGTCGGCGTGATGTGCGACTTCTATGCCCAGCGCGCCGAGAACGCGAGCCTGTGGGATGTCGAAGGCCGCGAGTACATCGACTTCGCGGCAGGCATCGCTGTGGTCAACACCGGGCACCGCCATCCGCGCGTGGTGGCAGCCATCGCCGCGCAGCTGGAGTGCTTCACGCACACGGCCTACCAGATCGTTCCGTACGAGAGCGTGGTCACGCTGGCCGAGCGCATCAACGCGCTGGTGCCGATCAGCGGGCCGACCAAGACGGCCTTCTTCACCACCGGCGCCGAGGCAGTCGAGAACGCCATCAAGATCGCACGTGCGCACACCAGGCGCTCGGGCGTCATCGCTTTCGGCGGCGGCTTTCATGGCCGCACGATGATGACGCTCGCGCTCACCGGCAAGGTCGCGCCGTACAAGGTCGGCTTCGGTCCGTTCCCGGCCGAGGTGTTCCATGTGCCATACCCCGAGGCACTGCAGGGCGTGACGGCGGCCGATTCGCTGGCCGCGATCGCACGCCTCTTCAAGACCGACATCGAGCCGCAACGCATCGCCGCGATCATCCTGGAGCCGGTGCAGGGCGAAGGCGGCTTCAACGTCGCGCCGACCGAGCTGATGCAGGGCCTGCGCGCGCTGTGCGACCAGCACGGCATCGTGCTCATCGCCGACGAAGTGCAAAGCGGTTTCGGCCGCACCGGCAAGCTCTTTGCCATGGAACACCACGGCGTCGAGCCCGATCTCATCACGATGGCCAAGAGCCTGGCGGGCGGCATGCCGCTGTCGGCCGTGTCGGGGCGCGCGGACATCATGGACGCGCCGTTGCCGGGCGGCCTGGGCGGCACCTACGCGGGCAACCCGCTGGCGGTTGCTGCGGCGCTCGCGGTGCTCGACGTGATCGAAGAAGAGAAACTTTGCGCACGCTCGGTGCGGCTTGGCGAAAGGCTAACGATGCGCTTGCTGGCCGCCAAGGAATCGAATGCCGGCATCGCCGAAGTTCGCGCGCAGGGCTCGATGGTCGCGATCGAATTGCGCGACGCGGCCGGTGCGCCCGACGCCGAGGCGGTCCGCCGCGTGCAACAACGCGCCATGGCGCAGGGCCTGTTGCTGCTCAGCTGCGGCATGTACGGCAACGTGATCCGCTTTCTCTATCCGCTGACCATCCCCGATGCGCTGTTCGACCGCGCACTCGACATCATCGACGACGCGCTCAAGGCCTGAAAGGCATAGCGAACCAGACCGGGGATCACATCCCCACGTAGTTCGGTCCGCCGCCGCCTTCGGGCGTGACCCACACGATGTTTTGCGTCGGGTCCTTGATATCGCAGGTCTTGCAGTGCACGCAGTTCTGCGCGTTGATCTGCAACCGCTCCTTGCCGGCATTCGCCTCGTCGGCCACGTACTCGTAGACGCCGGCCGGGCAATAGCGCTGCTCCGGGCCCGCGTACTCGGGCAGGTTGATCCGGGTGGGCACCGTCGGGTCTTTCAGCGTCAGGTGCGCCGGCTGATTTTCCTCATGGTTCGTGTTGCTCACGAACACCGACGAGAGCCGGTCGAAGGTCAGCTTGCCGTCCGGCCGCGGATAAACGATCTTCTTCGCGGTGTTGGCCTTCTTCAGCCGCACGTGGTCGGCCTCTTTGCGGTGGATGGTCCATGGGATCTTGCCGCGCAGCACCAGCTGCTCGATGCCGGTCATCACCGTGCCGACAGCCAGACCCTTCTTGAACCACTGCTTGAAGTTGCGTGCCTTGTTGAGTTCGGTGTGCAGCCAGCTCCGCTCGAAAGCTGCCGGGTAGGCGACGAGCTCGTCGTGCTGCCGCCCGGCCTGCACCGCCTCGAATGCCGCTTCGGCCGCCAGCATGCCGGTCTTGAGCGCGGCGTGGCTTCCCTTGATGCGGCTCGCGTTCAGGTAGCCGGCTTCGCAGCCGACCAGCACGCCACCGGGAAACACCGTCTTGGGCAGCGAGAGCAGGCCGCCGGCGGTGATGGCACGGGCGCCGTAGCTCAGGCGCTTGGGCGCCTTCAAGCCTTTGTCTTGTCCTTCGAAGTACCAGCGGATGTTCGGGTGCGTCTTAAAGCGCTGGAACTCCTCGAACGGGCTCATGTACGGGTTCTGGTAGTCGAGCCCGACCACGTAGCCGACGATCAGCTGGTTGTTCTCCGCGTGGTAGACGAAAGAGCCGCCATACGTGTCAGTCGGCAGCGGCCAGCCGGCCGTGTGGATGGCCAGGCCGGGCTGGTGGCGTGCCGGGTCGATCTCCCACAGCTCCTTGATGCCGATGCCGTAGCTCTGCGGATCCTTGCCGTCGTCCAGCTTGTATTTGGCGATGAGCTGGCGGCCCAAGTGTCCGCGCGAGCCTTCGGCGAACACGGTGTATTTGCCGTGCAGTTCCATGCCGAGCTGGAAGCTGTCGGTTGGCTCGCCGTCCTTGCCTAGCCCCAAATTGCCGGTGGCCACGCCGCGCACCTTGCCGTCGTCGGTGTAGAGCACTTCGGCGGCCGGGAAGCCGGGGAAGATTTCGACGCCCAGGTTTTCGGCCTGTTGCGCCAGCCACTTGGTGAAGTTGCCCAGGCTGATGATGTAGTTGCCGTGGTTCTGGAAGTTGCCCGGCAGCATGAAATTGGGGGTACGCACGCCGCCTTTTTCGCTGAGCAGCAGGAAGGCGTCTTCGGTCACCGGCTGGTTCAGCGGCGCACCCATCTCGCGCCAGGTCGGAAAGAGCTCGTCCAGGCCGCGCGGGTCCATGATGGCGCCCGACAAGATGTGCGCGCCAGGCTCGGAGCCTTTTTCGAGCACGACGACCGAGATCTCTTTCTCCTGTTCGGCCGCGAGCTGCTTCAGCCGGACTGCGGTGGCCAGGCCCGCCGGACCGCCACCGACGATCACCACGTCGTATTCCATGGCTTCACGGGGGCCGAACTGGGCGAGGATTTCGTCGTGGGTCATTGGTTGTAAGGTCTCGTCGATAATGATTTTTTGAGGCACAAGCACCGCGGGGAAACCCATTTTATGCGGCGCGTCCGGCCACCGATGTCATCCATCGGCGACTCCGCCTCGCTACCCCTGGACAGGATTTACCTTTATGGCATACAGCATCGATCTTTCTGGCCGTGTGGCCTTCGTGACCGGCGCCTCGAGTGGTCTTGGTGCGCAGTTCGCGCAAACGCTGGCACGTGCCGGCGCGGCGGTGGTGCTCGCGAGCCGGCGCGTCGACCGGTTGAAAGACCTGCGCGCCCGCATCGAGGGCGAGGGCGGTGACGCCCACGTGGTCGAGCTGGACGTGACCGACATCGGAAGTATCCAGTCGGCAGTGGCGCATGCCGAGACCGAAGTCGGTGCCATCGACATCCTGGTCAACAACTCGGGCGTGAGCATCACGCAGCGCCTGCAGGACGTGACCGAAGAAGACTACGACTTCGTCTTCGACACCAACACCAAGGGCGCATTTTTCGTTGCGCAAGAGGTCGCTAAACGCATGATCGCGCGCGCTCGCGGCGCGGCGCCGGGCACCTACATGGGCGGCCGCATCATCAATATCGCATCGATGGCGGGACTCAAGGTGTTGCCGCAGATCGGGGTGTACGCGATGAGCAAGGCGGCAGTGATCCAGATGACCAAGGCGATGGCACTGGAGTGGGGCCGCTTCGACATCAACGTCAACGCGCTGTGCCCCGGCTATATCGCGACCGAGATCAATCGCGACCATTGGGAGACCGAAAACGGCAAGAAGCTGGTGGGCATGCTGCCGCGCAAGCGGGTCGGCAAGCCGGAATACCTCGACGGGCTGATCGTGTTGCTGGCGAGCGGGCAGAGCCACTTCGTGAACGGTGCGGTGATCGCGGCCGACGACGGCTTCGGGGTTTAAGGCATGCGGATCGAGCTCCCCGCCAAGAAAAAGCTGGTCTACGAGATGTCGATCCCCATTCGCTGGGGCGACATGGACGCAATGGGTCACCTGAACAACGGCACCTACTTTCGATACCTTGAAACAGCGCGCATCGACTGGATGAGCTCACTCGGCGTACCGACGAATGCGCCCGAAGGCGAGGGCATGGTGATCGTCAATGCCTTTTGCAACTTCTACCGTCAGCTCGAATACCCCGGCAACGTGTTGCTCAAGATGTATGTGAGCGACCCGGCACGCACCACCTTCGAGACTTGGGGGACGATGGCGCGGGCCGACGCACCCGATGTCGTGTGTGCGGAGGGTGGCGCGACCACGATCTGGATCGACTACGGCAAGCAGAAGGCCACGACTCTGCCGGACTGGCTGCGCGCGCTCGTCAGCGACTGAGCTGGCTTTCCGGCGCTCGTGTCGTCGACATGCGCTTCGGCGCGGGCTTCAACACGATGCGCGCTTCGAAGCCCTGCAGCGCACCGAGCGGTGGCGACGCCAGTTCGAGCTGCCCCTCGTGTTTTTGCACGATGGTCGCGACGATCGACAGGCCCAGACCATAGCCCGCCCGGTCGGCGCTGTGTCGAACATGCCGCTCCTGCAGCGACTGCAGCTGCGACGGCGTAACGCCGGGGCCGCCATCGCGCACCACGAGCTTGCAGTCGCGCGTGACTTCGATCGTCACGCGGGAGCCGCCGGCGTACTGCAATGCGTTCTCGACCAGATTGCGCAATGCGATGGCGAGCGCATCGAAGTCGCCGAGTGTGGCGGGCGCTTCTGCCTCTGTCTCCGCCTCGGCCTCTGTGTCGTCGCCGGGCAGCTTGAGGTCGATGCGGTGCATGGCCTGAAGCCAACCTTCCGGGCCATCGTTGCGGTCGTCCCGCCAGAACTCCTCTGCGACCGTGCCGGCCAGCTTGACCAGATCGACACGATCGAGCGACCAGGCCGCGCCCGATTCGGCCCGCGAGAGCTGAAGCAGTTTTTCAGTGCGATGGCTGAGCGTTTTCAGGGCGGCCAGCGCGGCGGCCACATCTTCGCGCCGCAGGTCATGGTCGAGGGCGGTTTGCAGACGCAGCCGCGCGGCCGCGAGCGGCGTGCGCAACTCATGTGCTGCGTTGGCGGCAAGCGCACGTTCGACGTCGAGCGACTGCGCCAGCCGCTCCAGCAAGCGATTCACATGATCGCCAACTGACAACAGCTCCTTCGGGAGTCCAGGCAGGCTGATCGGTCGCAAGTCGGCACCGCTGCGCTGTTCGATTTCACCGGTCATTTGTTGCAGCACCTTCAGCTCGGTGCGGGCAATGCGTCCCAGCAACACGGCCAGCAGTGGCACCAGCGCGACCAGCGGAAGCAGCATGCCAAAGAGCGTGCGGTTGAGTGCATCGCGTCGCTCGCTCTGCGGATCGGCCACTTGCAGAAACAGCGGGCGCGTCGGGTGCTTCACCGTGTAGATGCGCCACGTGTCGAGATTGACGAAGCCCGGCGACGCCGGTACGTCGAAGGTGTCCGGCGGCGTCTCCGCCGAGCGCAGCAACACCTGCTCGCTGGCATCGACCACCTGGTAGATCACCGCCGCATCCTTGAAGAGCGGCGTCGGCGCGACCAATGGCTGGCCAGGCACTTTGTCGGCGATGCGCCGGTCGACCTCTGCGACCGCGATGTCGAACATACGATGCGACACCTCGACCAGTTCGTTGTCGAAGTTGAAGTTGATCTCGCGGTCGACATACCAGACCACCGCCAGCACGCTCAGGAGCCAGATGCCGCCGACCCAGAAGATCAGCGTGCGGGCGAGGCGGCCGGCCAGTGTGTCGATTTGGATGCGGCGCACTTCACTGGTCCTCGTCCGCCGCCGATGCCAATCGGTAACCGAGACCGCGCAGGGTCTGGATGTGGCCGTGCCCGAGCTTGCGGCGCAGCCGGCTGATGAAGACCTCCAGCGTGTTGCTGTCGGTGTCGTCGTCGAAGCCGTAGAGCGCGTCTTGCAGCAGCTCGCGCGTGTGGATGCGCTCGGGGCGTGTGGCCATTACCCGCAGCAGCGCCCACTCCTTTTGCGTCAAGGTCACCGGCTCGCCGTTCTTGCGAACGCTGTCATGTGCCAGATCGATTTCGAGCGTGCCCAACTGCAGCACCGGCGCGCCGACCGAGCTGCGCCGGCGCTCGACGGCACGCAGGCGAGCCAGCAACTCTGCCGGGTCGTAGGGCTTGACGAGGTAGTCATCGGCGCCGGCATCCAGCCCACGGATGCGGTCGGTGACCTGGTCGCGCGCCGTGAGCACGATGACGATGGGACGGTCGCGCAGGGCGCGTATTTGCGGGAAGAGCGAGAGGCCGTCGCCGTCGCCCAGATGCAGGTCGAGCAATACGGCGGCGTACTGCGCCTGAAGCAGTGCGGCACGCGCCTCGGCCAGGCCGGGTGCCGCGTCGACTACGAACGACTTGGCCTGCAGGTAGCCCCGCAACGCATCGCTCAAAGCCATGTCGTCTTCGACCAGCAAAACGCGCACTTGGTATCCTTTTCTTGGGCTCTCTTCAAGACGCTCGATGGGTAACGGTCGAGTCTAGTGCGCTCTTCAGGCTTCGTTCAGGCTAAAGCCCTATGCTCTGTCCTCGGTTTTCGCGACCGACCGTGATCGTCCCGCGTTCGCTGCGCTGTTCAAACGCTGCATGAATCGACCGTCTCCCATTTCCTCTTTTCCTTCATCTCCGCTCGGCACGTCCCGTCTTGTCGGCATCACGCTCGTCTTGCTCCTGTGCGTCCTGGCCTGGGATGTGTCCGGACTCGACCTGGCGGCGGCGCAGGTCTTCGGCACGCCGGCGGGATTTCCGTGGCGCTGGAGCAAACAGCTCTCTTTCTGGCTGCACGACGTGCCCCGCATTGGCAGCTGGTTCGTGCTGGCCGCCTGCTTCGCGTCGATTCGCTGGCCGGTCAGCGTGCTGCGGCAGCTCGACCGCGTCGAACGAACCCAGCTGGCCTTGTCTGCGTTGGCCGCAGTGCTCGCCGTGTCGTTGATGAAGTCGCACAGCAAGACCAGTTGCCCATGGGATCTGCAGGTTTTCGGCGGCATTGCGCACTATGTTTCGCACTGGGCGATCGGGGTGGCGGACGGTGGGCCGGGTGGGTGCTTTCCGGCCGGTCATGCCTCAGCGGCCTTCGCCTGGTTCGGCGGGTACTTCGTCTTCAGGCACGCCTCGCCGGCCGTGGCGCGCCGCTGGTTGGTCGTGGTGCTGGTGATGGGCAGCGTGTTCGGCATCGTTCAGCAAATGCGGGGCGCGCACTACATGAGCCACACGTTGTGGACCGCATGGATTTGCTGGACGGTCACGTTCGCGATCGATGCGGCGGTGCGTTTCGCGCGGAGGCCCGCAGTGCGCATTGCCGCTAAAGAGGCGGCTTGAAGCGCCATGAAGATATCAAGGGATTAAAAGAATGACGACGACTTCCAGCCCGCTCGCAACTTTCGATGCATGGGTTCGCCAACCGCGGTCGGCACGCACGTTCATTTTCTGCCTGAGCCTGTATCTGGCAGTGGCCGCCAACTGGGCGCTGTGGATCGATCTGGCCCGCATCGGCGGTGCGCCCAGCGTGTACCTGCGCACCATCGGCGCGATGGCGCTGCTGATGATCGCGGGCACCACCGCGCTGCTGTCGTTCACCGCGTGGTCGCGCTTCATGAAGCCATTGTGGTTCGCGGTCGTGGTGCTGGCGGCGGTGGTGCAGCACTACATGTTGGCCTATCACATCGTGATGGACCCGAGCATGATGGCCAATGCGACGCAGACCGATCCGCACGAGGTGCGCGACCTGCTGAGCTGGCGCATGGCGCTCAACGTACTGCTGGTCGTCGCGCTGCCGGCCTTCTGGATCTGGCGCATGCGCATCAAGCGGATGCCACTGTGGTCGCAGGGGTGGCGCAACCTGGCGCTCGCCGCGGCGGCGCTGGCCATCGGCCTCGGCGGCGCCTTTGTCATGAACCGCGACCTCGCCCCGTTGATGCGCAACGAGGTGCATCTGCGCTACATGATCAATCCGTTGGCGCCGCTCTATTCGGCGATGCGCGTGGCGGTCAAACCGCTCTTTCAGCGCAGCGGAAAATTGATTCCGATCACGGCTGGCGCCAAGCTCGGTGCCAGCTATGCCGCCCAGGCCAGGCCGCCTCTCTTCGTGGTGGTCGTCGGCGAAACGGCGCGTGCCGATCACTTCGCGCTGAACGGCTATGCGCGCAACACCAACCCGGAGCTGGCGAAGCGCGACGTCTACAGCTTTCACAACGTTCACTCGTGCGGTACCAACACGCTGGCATCGGTGCCGTGCATGTTCTCTTCACTCGGCAAGACGGATTTCGAGGCGCGCAAGGACGAGCATGAGAACCTGCTCGACGTGCTGCAGGCGTCTGGCCTCGCGGTGTTCTGGATCGAGAACCAGTCGGGCTGCAAGGACGTGTGCAATCGCGTGCCCAATGCGTCGGCCGTGACAAGTCTTTCTGCAGCCGACAAGGCTGCGCTCTGCGACGGCGACGAGTGCCTCGACGATGCGTTGCTCAAGGGACTCGACGAGCGGCTGGCCGCCTTGCCGCCGGAACGCCGCGGCAAAGGCGTGGTGCTCGTCATGCACCAAATGGGCAGCCACGGCCCGGCTTACTACAAGCGCTCGACCGCCGACGTGAAGCAGTTCCTGCCCGAATGCCGGACCAATGCGCTGGCTGAATGCGGCCATACCGAACTGGTCAACGGCTACGACAACTCGATCTTGTACACCGATCGTTTTCTCGGTCGCACCATCGACTGGCTCAAGACGCAATCCAAGGACTACGACACCGCGCTGCTGTACCAGAGCGACCATGGCGAATCGCTCGGCGAGTTCGGCCTGTTCCTGCATGGCTTGCCCTACAGCATCGCACCCGAAGTGCAAAAGCACATCCCGCTGGTGGCGTGGTTCGGCGATGGCATGGTCAAGCGCCAGAAGCTGTCGAGTGCTTGCCTTAAAGGCGAGCTCGACAAGCCCTATACGCACGACAACCTGTTCCACACCGCGCTCGGTGTGATGGACGTGCAGTCGCCGACCTACAAGCCGGCGCTCGACATGTTCGCTGCGTGTCGCGCCCCTGCGGCCTGAGGCCTTATTTCTTCTCGCGTGGCACGCGGCCCATCATGAAGAACTCGTTGTTCGGCTGCATGCCGCTGAAGCTGGCCATGCGGTTGCTCAGGCCGAAGAACGAGGTGATCGCGGCGATGTCCCAGATGTCTTCATCGTCGAAGCCGTGTGCATGCAATGCGGTGAAGTCGGCATCGTCGATCTCGTGCGAGCGGTCGCAGACCTTCATCGCGAAGTCGAGCATCGCGCGTTGGCGCGGCGAGATGTCGGCCTTGCGGTAGTTGACCGCCACCTGGTCCGCGACCAGCGGCTTCTTCTCGTAGATGCGCAGCAATGCGCCGTGCGCCACGACGCAATAGAGGCACTGGTTGGCCGCGCTGGTGGTCGTGACGATCATCTCGCGGTCGCCTTTGGTGAGCGAGCCTTCTTCCTTCAGCATCAACGCGTCGTGGTACGCGAAGAAGGCGCGCCACTCCGCGGGCCGGCGTGCCAACGCAAGGAAGACGTTGGGTACGAAGCCCGCCTTTTCCTGCACTTCGAGCACGGCGGTGCGGATGTCTTCAGGCAAGTCCTTGAGTTCGGCGAGCGGGTAGCGATCTGTCATGCATGTCTCCGTTGTTGGATGGGCCGATGATTTTTATTAGTCGACCGGAATGATAGGCATGGACGGTGGCCCGCAGCGCGATGCGGCGGATAGGGACATGATGACTCCGCAAAACAAAGGGGGCGGCCTTGTTCCGCCCTGCACATGATGAGTGATCTGTCACACCCCGGCCGGCGCGGCTTCCTGCGCCGCTCCATCGCAATCGTTCCTGCAGCGACCGCGCTCACCGCCACCGGCTTCGTCACCGCGCAGAACGTCACGGCGCCTGCATCTCCCGCTTCCGGTACCGCTTCCTCTGCAGCGAGTACGGCGAACTATGTTCCGGTCTACTTTCATGCCGACGAGTGGGCCTTCATCAAGGCCGCTGTCGCACGGTTAATACCTTCGGACGACATCGGCCCCGGCGCCATCGAAGCGGGCGTGCCCGAGTTCATCGACAGGCAAATGGAAGGTTCGTTCGGCCAGGCCGCGACCTGGTACATGCAAGGGCCGTTCGTGCCGAGCTCGCCGCTCTTCGGCTACCAGGGAAAGATGCTGCCGCGCGAGGTCTATCGCGCCGGAATCGCCGCGACCGATGCCTGGTGCAAGGCGCAGAAGGGCGGCAAGACTTTCGCGCAACTCGATGCCGCGCAGCAGGACGAAGTGCTCAAGGGGCTCGACACCGAGACGATCAAGTTCGACAACGTCGGTGCCAAGGATTTCTTCACCTTCCTGTTGCAGAACACCAAGGAAGGCTACTTCAGCGACCCGATCCACGGCGGCAACAAGAACGCCGCTGCCTGGAAGATGATCGGCTTTCCCGGAGCCCGCGCCGACTATCTCGACTGGGTCGACAAGCCCGGCGTTCATTACACGCTGCCGCCCGTCAGCATCAGCGGCCCGCAAGGCTGAGGGGCGCGACATGGCAAACATCAAGAAGCCGAGCGTCGATGCGGTGCTCGTCGGCTTCGGCTGGACCGGCGCCATCATGGGCATGGAACTCACCGCCGCCGGCCTCAAGGTGCTGGCGCTCGAACGCGGTGAAGGCCGCGACACGGTGCCCGACTTCGCGTACCCGCGCATCACCGACGAGCTGAGCTACGGCATCCGCGGCAAGCTGTTCCAGAACCTGTCAAAAGAGACGGTGACGATCCGTCATATGCCCGCGGATACGGCGGTTCCGTATCGCCAGCACGGCTCGTTCTTGCTGGGCGATGGCGTCGGTGGCGCCGGCGTTCACTGGAACGGCCATCACTGGCGCGCACTGCCGGCGGACCTTCGTTTGCGCAGCACCTACGAAGAGCGCTACGGCAAGAAGTTCATCCCCGAAGGCATGAACCTGCAGGACTTCGGCGTGACCTACGAAGAGCTGGAGCCGCACTTCGACCAGTTCGAAAAGATCTGCGGCACCTCGGGCAAGGCCGGCAACATCCGCGGCCAGATCCAGGCGGGCGGCAACATCTTCGAAGGTGCGCGCGCCAACGAATATCCGCTGCCGCCATTGGCCTCGCCGAACAGCGCGGTGCTGTTCGAGAAGGCGGCGCGCGAGCTGGGCTTCCATCCATTCCCACAGGCTGCGGCCAATGCATCGCGGGCGTATACGAACCCACACGGCGCACAGCTCGGCCCGTGCAACTTCTGCGGCTTCTGCGAACGCTATGGCTGCTACATGTACGCCAAGGCCGCGCCGCAAACGACCTTGCTGCCGACCTTGATGAAGCGGCCCAACTTCGAACTGCGCACGCGCTCGCATGTGCTGCGCGTCAACATGTCGCCCGACGGCAAACGCGCCACCGGCGTGACCTACGTCGACGCGCAAGGCAACGAGGTCGAGCAGCCCGCCGACATGGTCGTGCTGTGCGCCTACCAGATGCACAACGTGCGTTTGTTGCTGCTGTCGAACATCGGCAAGAAGTACGACCCGGCCACCGGCGAAGGCGTGGTCGGCCGCAACTATGCGTACCAGTTGAACGGCGGCGCTGCGCTGCACTTCGACAAGGAGCAGCCGATGAATCCTTTCGTCGGCTCGGGCGCCAGCGGCCACGCGATGGACGACTTCGACGGCGACAACTTCGACCATGGGCCACTCGGCTTCATCGGTGGTTCCAGCATCAACTGCATCAACACGGGCGGACGGCCGATCCAGCAGCTGAGCCTGCCCGCCGGCACGCCGACGTGGGGCGCAGGATGGAAGAAGGCCGCCAAGGAAAACTACATCTACCAGACCAGCCTCGGCGCACAGGGCTCGGTGATGTCTTACCGCGACAACTTCCTCGACCTCGATCCGACCTACAAGGACCAGTTCGGCCAGCCGCTGTTGCGAATGACCTTCGACTGGAAAGACAACGACATGGCGATGACCGAGTTCATCGGCGGTAAGGTCGAGCAGATCGCCAGGGCGATGAACCCCAAGCACATCAGCATGGGCTTCAAGAAGAAGGGCCAGCACTACGACGTGCGGCCGTACCAGTCGACGCACAACACGGGCGGCGCGGTGATGGGCACCGACCCTGCGACCAGCGCGATCAATCGCTACCTGCAGGTGTGGGACGTGCCCAATGTGTTCGTGATGGGCGCCAGCGCGTTCCCGCAGAACTTCGGCTACAACCCGACCGGCGTCGTCGCCGCGCTGGCCTACTGGTCGGCCAAGGCGATCCGCGAGCGCTACCTTAAGAACCCGGGAGCCCTGGCATGAGCGGCGCGCCCAGTGACGAGTCGAAGCCGATGTCGACTACCACGCGGCTGCGCATCACGGGCGTCGGCATGGTCATCGCTGCGGCGTTGACGACATGGGCCTTCGGGCAGAAGGCGGAGCCGTCGACCGGCACGCGGCCGGCTGCGGAGTCAAAGGCGGCGGCTGCCGTGACTGCACCCGCTGTAATGTCGCCCGCTGCTTCGCCGACACCCTCGGCCGATCCATCCGTCGAGCGCGGCCGTTATCTCGCCAAGGCCGGCGACTGCATCAGCTGCCACACCGGCCCCGGCGCTGCGCCCTTCGCCGGGGGCCTGCCGATGAAGACGCCTTTCGGCACCATCGTGTCGAGCAACATCACGCCCGACAAGAGCGCCGGCATCGGCGACTACACCGAAGCCGACTTCGCCCGCGCCTTGCGCGAAGGCGTGCGGCGCGACGGCAAGCACCTATACCCGGCCATGCCGTACCCGTCGTTCGCCAAGCTGAACGATGCCGACATGCACGACCTGTATGCGTACTTTCAGCAGGGCGTGGCACCTTCCGCCGTCAAGCCGCCGCCGACCGATCTGCCATGGCCTTTCAGCATGCGCTTCCTGATGATCGGCTGGAACCTGTTGTACCTTGACAAGGGCGTGTACCAGGCCGACTCGTCGCGCAGCGCCGAATGGAACCGCGGTGCCTACCTGGCGCAAGGGCTCGGCCATTGCGGCGACTGCCACACGCCGCGCTCGATGCTCGGCGGCGTCAAGGCCAACAGCGAGCGCAAGGGCGACAGTTATCTTGCAGGCGCATTGATCGATGGTTGGCTCGCGCAGCCGCTGCGCCACATGGACCAGCCGACTGCCGCGCAATGGTCGACCGACGACATGGTGGCCTACCTGAAGACCGGCCGCACGGCGCACACCGCGGCCTTCGGCCCGATGACGCAAGTGGTCGAGAACAGCACGCAGTACATGACGAAAGAGGATCTGGCGTCGATCGCGGCATATTTGCAATCGATCGGTGCGCCGGCCGGCACGCTGGCCGTCGCCGTGACGCCGCAAGTCGCGGTGGTCGCTGCGGCCGAGAAGCAGCCCGCGACGCAACAGCTTCGGTCCGGCACCGTCGCCGGAGCAGGAGCGATGGTCTATCTGAACAACTGCAATGCCTGCCATCGGTCGAACGCGACCGGTGCAGACAACACCTTCCCGGCGCTGGCCGGCAACACCGTCGTGAACGCGAAAGATCCGACCTCGCTGATCCGCATCGTGCTCGAAGGGTCGGCCCGTCCGGGCACCGTCGAATCGCCGTCGGCGCTGGCGATGCCCGGCTTCGGCTGGCGCCTGACCGATGCCAACGTAGCCGACATGCTGAGCTTCGTCCGGGCCAGTTGGGGCAACAAGGCGGATGCGGTGACGCCAGCGCAGGTGGCGACCGTGCGCAAGACGGTGACACCGATAGTCGGTCAGCGGTAGCCGTACTCAACAACCAGCCCGTCACGGCTAAGAAACATATAGATACATTTCGGTTACGATCCTGAAGTCAGGCTTCGGTCAGTTTTTGACTCGACGACGCCTGCATAACAACAGGAAGATCGCAATGAAATGGTTCGGGTTTGTGCTGGCGGCCAGTGCCGTGGCGGTGGCGGGTTGTTTGGTCGGTTGCGGCGGAGGCGGTGGAAGTAGCGGTGGCGGCGGATTCTTGCCCATTGCGCCAGCTGCGCCCGTTGCAGCATTGACGGTCAACGTCTCGATCAATGGCACGGCTGCGACGAGTGGCGGCAATGGCCAGTTCAGCGTCAAGCCCGGCGACACGGTCGAGATCACGCCCAGCCAGTCGGCCGACTGGACAACGAGCGATGCGGCGGCAAGCACCGCCGGGCTGCGCAATCCGAATGTGACTGCCACCAAATGGTCGGCTCAGATCGTCAACTCGACGACGGTCGCGACGACCTACACGATCACCGCCAAGGCGAGTGCCAATGCGGCGCTGACCAAAGACACAGTGCTCAACGTTGCCGCCGGCGACACGCGCAACGGTACGTACAAGGTCTTTGCAACCAACAGCGCCAAGCCGACGCTCGCACTCGACTTCGACGCCATGTCGTATGCCTTCACCGATGCCGACGGCGTCGTGTCGACGGATGTCTTCAGCGTCGATACCACGACGGCGGGTACCTACATGTTCAAGAGCGCCCGCAATACGGTAGCCACGAACAACGCGCGCTTTCGTCTGGCGACCGACACCATCGTCGGCGCGTTCCCGTTCGAGGTTGCCCAAGTCGCCGGGTCGTATGCCGTGCAGCCGTTCGTGGCGTCGCGCGCATTGGTCACCGCGCAAAACCAGCTCGACGGCATCTACACACGATTCGGCCTGACCATGACGGCCGCGACGCGCAACTCGGACATTCGCAAGACCAAGATTTCCGGCGGCGGCACGTTGCTCTTCAACTGCAATGAAGTGGCGATCACCGCAGTGGATGCATGTCCGGCCGCTTCGCTGGTGACCTACAACATCACGCCGGGCGCAACGCCCGATGCGTGGCGCGTCGTCAACGCAGCGGACCCTGCCGATGTGGGTGCTTTCTCGGTAGCCAAGGTGGCGGGTCAGAACGTGTACCTGTCAGCCGGCGTCATTGCCAGCACGCCAACCTCGTCGGCCATTTCGGTGTTTCGCATCGGCTTGTCATCCACAGCGGTCTGGCCGAGTACGGCTGCGATCGCTGCCGACACCAATGGCACATGGGGCTCTTTGAATTTCGATGCGACGACTTATGGTTCGACGGTGAAAAAGGGTGACGGCACTTCAGCGAGTGTCGGCTACGCACTGAGCTTTTCCGGGATCCCGGAAGGACTGGCCATCGCCAATCCGACAGGCCCCAACATCTACTTCGGCATGCAGAACGGCGCGCTGTCCGCGGTCGTCGGCGCGCGGGGCGGTCCGGTGGCGGGCTATCTGCAGATCGGGTTGATGAATTGAACGCAAGCTTCAACGCGTTGCAACGTTGCGCGCTGGCAACCGGGCTGCTTGTTTGCGCGTTCCTCTGTGGCTGCGCGTCGGTGACGCAGGGCCTCGAACAGTCGGTGAAGATCGAAACGCTGACGCCAGCCGGAGCTGTTCTTGACGGTGCCGAATGCAGGTTGTCCAACGACAAGGGCTCGTTCGTCGCGATGTCGGGGGCGAGCACCTTGGTGCGCCGTTCTGGCTCGAACCTGCTTGTGAATTGCCTGCTGGTCGGCCAACCCTCAGCGCAAGGCCAGGCGGTTTCCCGGGCCAATGCCGGAATGATGGGGAACGTACTGATTGGCGGTGCTATCGGTGCAGTGATCGATGCGGGCACGGGTGCCGGCTACACCTATCCAGCCTGGATGCAACTCGTGTTCGGCGAGGAGCGTCGCTTCGATCGCGGTGACAACCGTACGGATGCGGTCACGGTCGGTAGCGTCGTGGGACCCGCGCCAAATGCTGTGTCTGTCGCCGTGTCTGCGGAAACTGTGCCCTCAGCATTGCCATCAGTACCTTCAATAGCGCCAGCCGCGCAGCCCATCGCGGCTGTGGTTGCAGCCTCCGCGCCAACGACGGCGCTGCGACGCGGAGATGCGCTGGAATACGTGCTCGTGGATGAATTGACCGGACGGCGAAGCACCGTGATGTACCAGGTCGATCGCATCGATGGCGGTCGGGTCCTTTTCAATCAGGGTTCACGGATAGAGAAGATCGATGGCGAGGTGATCTCCATTTTTTCGGCCACAGGTGGGCTGTTCGACACCGCTTCGCCGCCGGGTGGTTGGGGCCGTCGCGATCTGAAGTCGGGGATGCGCTGGCAAGCCGACTTCGTCTCTGCGGTCGGTGAAAAAGGGCGCCACGACTTGACTGCGGTGGCAGTCGGTACGGGTACGGCGCGCATCGACGGCCGGGATCTGGTTGTCAGTCGTGTCGAGTACGAAGGCTGGATCTACCCGGGCTCTGCCGTCGTGTCGTTGACGACGATGCAGCCGGCGGCATTCAAGAGCACGGTGCTGTACTCGGCAGAACTCGGTCGCGTCGTGCGTTTCGACGCGGTTTTCAATCAAAGAGGCGCCCCTGTCAAAGAATCGCTTCAGCTGATCCGTGTCCTTCAGTGAACGAACCTCGGCCGCGCCACACGTTCTGATTGCGGCCCCGTCTAGCTTCGCAGTGCCTTGGGCGTTTCGCCCGACTCCAGCACCGCAAGATCGCTCTCGTCCTTCAACTCGACGCCCGTCAGGCCACGGCGCAAGGACTCGCGCATCAGCCATGCAAGCTTGAAGGCGGCGACGTCGTAGGCCAGGCCTTCGGGTCGTACGTTCGAGATGCAGTTGCGCTCCGCGTCGTGCCGGCCACGCCTTGGCGAATGCGTCAAGTAGATGCCGAGGCTGTCGGGCGAACTCAGACCCGGTCGCTCGCCGATGAGCATGACCGACAGCGCTGCGCCGAACACGTCGCCGGCCTCGTCGGCCAATGCGACGCGGGCTTGCGATGCGATGACCACCGGCGCGAATCGCGTGTCGGATGGCAAGTGTTTGCGCAACGCGGCGAGCAGCGGCACGGCATGGCGTTCGATCGCCAGTGACGACAGGCCATCGCCGATGACGATACACACCTCTGCACGTTGCGCCTCCGCGATCTGTGCGGCATCGGCACGCAACCTGGCCGCGTCTTCGGCATCGAGCTGACGGCCCAGGTCGGGGCGGCGCAGGTATTCGGTGCGGTCGGTCGCGCGACTGCGCACGCGCTCGACGGTCCAGCCATCGGCCTGCAACTCGGCCTCGAGCTTGTCGAGATCGAGCGCCGCATGAATGGCGTCGCGCGCCATCGCGTGGGCCCAGCCGAAGCGCAAGGTTTCGTCGGTCGGCATGCCGGAGCCGGCGCGGCCCAGCGCGAGGCGAGCCGGCGTGCGGGCACGCCATTCGTGCCAGGGGTTGGGCGTGACCGGCGAGGCTTGCGGCCCTGCAGCGGCGGCGTCGGCGGCGTCAGCAGAGGCGACAGCGGGAATGGCAACGGGCATGGCACCAGGCATTTTCGCGTCGGTCATGTGCCCAGCGCCTTCAGTCCGCCCATGCCCTCGAGCAGGCGATTGGATCGGTTGGAAGAGGGCGCAGCAAGACGCCCGCCGTCGTCCGTGATCTGCATCTTCTGCAACCACGCCTCGAACTCCGGCGCACGCTTCAAGCCCAGTGTTTCGCGCAGGAACAGCGCGTCGTGGAACGAGGTGCTCTGGTAGTTGAGCATCACGTCGTCGGCCCCCGGCACACCCATGATGAAGTTGATGCCCGCCGTGCCCAGCAGCACAAGCAGCGTGTCCATGTCGTCCTGGTCGGCTTCGGCATGGTTGGTGTAGCAGATGTCGCAACCGATGGGCAGGCCGAGCAGCTTGCCGCAGAAGTGGTCTTCGAGCCCTGCGCGAATGATCTGCTTGCCGTCGAACAGATACTCCGGTCCGATGAAGCCGACCACCGTGTTGATGAGAAACGGTTTGTACCGTCGCGCCAGCGCATAGGCGCGCACCTCGCAGGTCTGCTGGTCGACGCCGAAGTTGGCATTGGCCGACAGCGCGCTGCCTTGCCCGGTCTCGAAGTACATGACGTTGTCGCCGACCGTGCCGCGCTTGAGCGACAACGCCGCCGCATACGCTTCGTCGAGCAGTTCGGGCGTGACGCCGAAAGACAGGTTGGCTTTTTCGGTGCCGGCGATCGACTGGAACACCAGGTCGACCGGGGCCCCGGCTTCCACCAGCTTCAACGTGTTGGTCACGTGGGTCAGCACGCAGCTCTGCGTTGGAATTTCGAAGCGCTGGATCACCTCGTCGAGCATGTGCAGCAAGTTGCCGAGCACCGGCATGCTGTCCGATGCGGGGTTGAGTCCGATGACCGCATCGCCAGCACCGTAGAGCAGGCCGTCGAGCGTCGATGCCGCTACACCGCGCAGATCGTCGGTCGGATGGTTGGGTTGGAGTCGCACCGACAGATGGCCGGGCAGGCCGACGGTGTCTCTGAACCGCGTGACGACGCTGCATTTCTTGGCGACCGAAACCAGGTCCTGGTTGCGCATGAGCTTGGAAACCGCGGCGACCATTTCGGGTGTGAGGCCGGGTGCCAACGCTGTGAGCGTGACAGTGGTCGCCTGTTCCGACAGCAGCCAGTTGCGGAAGTCGCCGACCGTCAGATGCGAGACAGGCGCGAAGGCAGCGACGTCGTGGCTGTCGAAGATGAGGCGCGTGATGTTGTCGGTTTCGTAAGGCACCAACGCTTCGTTTAAAAATTGCTTGAGTGGTGTGTCGGCCAGGACATATCGGGCAGCCATGCGTTGTTGCGAAGTGGCCGCGCCGATGCCGGCCAGATAGTCGCCTGAACGCGCCGGACTCGCGAACGCCATGACCTGTTTGAGGTCATCGAACGTGAAGACTTGGCCTTCTATGGTGGTGCTGTATCGCATGTTCCTGGCGTGTCGATCTGGTAGCGGGTACTTCCCGTTCAGGTGGAAAGCATCGCATCCGGTGCAGCAGCCAGGCGCTGTTTGGCCGTCGCCAAAAAGTAACCGTAGCCCAACGCCATCAGCACGACGAAGAACAGCGTCAGCATCGCATTGAACCAGACCATGGCCCCCAGGCATACCAGCCCCAGGCCGAACGCGATGGCGGGAAACACGGGGTAGAAGGGCGCGCGATAGGTGCGCAACAAATCCGGCTCGGACTTGCGCAGCTTGAACAGTGCCGCCATCGAAATCAGGTACATCACGATCGCGCCGAGCACGGCCATCGTCACGATGTTGGCGGTCAGGGTCTGGCCGCCGAACTGGACCAGCTCGTCGCTGAAGATGGCGACGACACCGATCACGCCACCGGCCAACAGCGCGCGGTGCGGCGTGTTGAATCGGGGGCTCAGAGCGGCGAAGTACTTGGGCAAATAGCCGGCGCGGGCCAGCGCGAAGATCTGACGCGAGTAGCCCATGATGATTCCGTGGAAGGAGGCGATGAGGCCGAACAGGCCGATCCACACCAGCATGTGCAGCCAGCCGCTGTTCTCGCCGACCACCACCTTCATCGCCTGCGGCAACGGGTCGTTGATGTTGGCCAGCTTGCGCCAGTCGCCCACGCCGCCCGCGAAGATCATCACGCCGAAGGCGAGGATCACCAGCGTGACGATGCCGGTCGTGTAGGCGATGGGAATAGTCCGGTGCGGATCGCGCGCTTCTTCAGCCGCCATGGCCGCGCCTTCGATGGCGAGGAAGAACCAGATCGCAAACGGGATCGACGCGAAGATGCCGGAGACTGCCGCGCCGTTGAGCACGTCGCCGCCCGCCCATCCATTGGCGACGAAGTTGGCCAGCGACCAGCCCGGCGTGACCACGCCCATGAACATCAGCAGCTCGAAGATGGCGAGCAGCGTCACGAAGAGTTCGAAGGCCGCCGCGATGCCGACGCCGGCCCAATTGAGCGCGATGAAGATGACGTACGCGCCGAGCGCGAACCACTTCGGGTTGACGCCTGGAAACTGCACGTTGAGGTAAGCACCGATCGCCAGCGCGATGGCCGGCGGCGCGAAGACGAACTCGATCAGCGTGGCGAAGCCGGCCACGAAGCCGCCCGTCGGTCCGAAGGCGCGCCGCGCATAGGCGAAGGGTCCTCCGGCGTGCGGAATGGCGGTCGACAACTCGGTGAAGCTGAAGATGAAGGTCGTGTACATCGTCGCGACCAGCACGGTGGCGACCAGGAAGCCGAGCGTCCCGGCGGTGTTCCAGCCGTAGCTCCAGCCGAAGTATTCGCCCGAGATGACGAGGCCGACCGCGATGCCCCACAGCTGGAACGGACCAAGCACTTTTCGAAGACCCGAAGACATGGGGTTTTTCCTTCCAGGTTGCAGATGGCCATTGCACAGCAAGACCAATGCCACCGCGTGTCGGCCGTGGCGCTGCGGCTTCGCAATAATGGACCTTTTCCATGGGCGGCTTCATGGACCGCTCTCAACCTGCAAGGACTTCCCGTGCGATCTCTTCTTCTCTCTGTTTCCTTCGGTATCTCTGCCCTGTGCCTGTCCACTGCGAGCTTCGCGCAAAGCGCAGCCGTCACCACGCCGAGCGGGCTGGTTTACCAATCGCTGAAAGACGGCACCGGCGCCTCGCCGGCCGCGACCGACGTCGTCAAGGTCCACTACAAGGGCACCTTCCCCGACAGCGGCAAGGAATTCGATAGCTCGTACTCGCGCGGCGAGCCGACCGAATTTCCGCTGAACGGCGTGATCCCGTGCTGGACCGAAGGCGTGCAGAAAATGAAGGTCGGCGGCAAGGCCAAGCTGACCTGCCCACCGGCGATTGCCTACGGTTCACGCGGTGCCGGCGGTGTGATCCCGCCGAATGCGACGCTCAACTTCGAAGTCGAGCTGGTCGCGGTCAAAGGCAAGTAGCCGTCCAGTGTTTCGCCGGTTGGGACGCGCTGGCTCACTTTGGCGCGAAATCGAGAAAAGCGAAGTCGGCCTTGTAACCGGCCGCTTTCGGACTGCAGGCGTAGAGCCCGCACTGCACGAACGGCACTGCTGCGCGTTCACTCAGATGTGCGATTCGAAGTTGCGACCACGCGACCCCGTCTGTCGACGAGTCCACGATGCAGTCCGAGGACTCGGTGCGGATGCGAAACCAGAGCGCGGTCACCTCGTCTCCCACGGGTTGGGTCGACCAGTCCGAATACTGCCCATTGGTGACGACGGCGCCGAGCCGGTTCGGTCCGTCCGGCTCGAACTCGACCGACGTTTTGAGCCAGCAGGATGGCGACAGTCGCACCATCAACCCGGCCTGGTCGTACTGGTGGCGCGGTGAAAAATGCACCTTCGTGGTCAGCGTGAAATCGCCGGTTGCGTTCAGGTACAGGAAGTGCCCGTTGTCGACTTCGAAGCCATAGTGGGTGCGTTGCCAGAAATCGGTGCCGGCGTCCGGTTCGATCGACAGGCCGCCGCCTCCGGTGCCGATGCGCCAGTGAGCCGGTTCGGACTGCCAGCGCAACGCGGGATGCAGCGCCAGGCCGGAAAAATTGTCGTGCATGGCAAGGTCTGTCATTCCGACGCTCCGTCGAGATAGATGCGCTGGGCGTTGCCGCCGAAGATCGCGTCGCGCGCCGTGCCGGCCAGGTGCGCCAGCAATGCTTGTGCACTGGTCATCCATTCGTCGTAGCCGCCCGCAAGGTTCACCACCGGCCAGTCGCTGCCCCACATAAGCCGTTCGGTGCCGAAGCAGTCCAGCAAATGGTCCACCACCGGGCGCAGCCGCTCGATGGAACGGTCGGCGCCGCACTCCGTGACCAGGCCCGACAGCTTGCAGGCTGTGCTCTCGAATCTTGCGACGGCGGCGATGTCGCGCCGCCATTCGTCGAGCAGGCCGCAGCGGAGCGCGGGCTTGGCACCGTGGTCGACCACCACGCGCAGCGCGGGATACCGCCGTGTCAGTTCGGCCAGTGGTGTCAGATGGCGCGGCAGCACCAGTGCGTCGAACACCAGGTCATGTTCCATCATGGTCTCGAACGCTGGCCGCAATGGCTCGCGCAGCAGCCAGCCGTCGTCGGCGATGTCTTGGACCATCGGTCGCAAACCGACGAGCCACGGCGATCGGGCCAGGGTCGCAATGGCGGCGGGCGCCGCAACGGCGTCGAACTCGCACCAGCCGACGACGCCTTTCACGAACGGTGTTGTTTCGGCCAGCCGCAACAGCACGTCCGTCTCCGCAAATGTCGGCGATGCTTGGACAAGAATAGTGCCTTCGATGTCGTGCCGCGCGAGTATGGGTTTCAGCGCATCTGGCTGATAGTCGCGATAAAGCACCGGCTCGTCCGCCGACATCCAAGGAAAGTCGGCGGCCTGCGCCACGTGCCAGAAGTGCTGGTGCGCGTCCACTTTCATGCAGGTCCCTCGGGCGTCGGTGCGGCGGCTGGCAGTAAGCCTTCAGTGCGGAGGTCCCGCCATAGCTGCGGCGGTATCGGCGCTGCAAGCGAGGCGATGTTGCGTCGCACTTCGTTCGGCGTCACGGCGCCGAGCACCAGCGTGGTGACGGCCGGATGTCCGAGCGCGAATTGCAACGCCGCGTCGGCCAACCGCACGGAGTGCAGCGCGCACACGGCGTCGATCGCAGCCACGCGTGCCATCACTGCGGCCGGCGCTGGCTGGTAGTCATAGCGCGCGCCTGCAACCGCACCGGTGGCCAGAATGCCGGAGTTGAAAACGCCGCCAAGCATGACGGCGATGTTTTTTTGCAGCGCCAGTGGCAGGAACGAGCCCAGTGCAGGTTGCTCCAGCAGCGAGTAGCGTCCGGCCAGCAGCATGGTGTCGAAGTCGCCGGCATGGGCGAAGCGCTCGCACATTTCGCTTTCGTTGAGGCCGACGCCGATGGCGCGCACCACGCCTTCATCGCGCAATCGGCTGAGCGCGCGGTAGGCCCCGTTCATGGCTTCCGAGAAACGGGCTTCGATCGCGTCGGGGCCGTGCGTCCAGACATCAACGTCGTGAATCAACACGATGTCCAGACGGTTGAGCCCGGTGCGCAGCAGCGACTGCTCGATCGAGCGCAGGGTACCGTCGTACGAATAGTCGAGCACTGCCCGATGCGGCAATGCGCCGACGAAACCTGGGCTCGCGACCTCGGCATGACCGACGTCGGGGGCCAGTGCGGCTGCGCGTCCGGTCGGCATCGGATCGAACCAGCGTCCGACCTTGGTCGACACAACGATGCTGTCGCGCGACCGGTGCTGCAGCACTTGCCGAAGCGCTTCACCGGCGCGCAGCTCGGCCAGTCCGTTGCCGTAGTGCGGCGCCATGTCGAGCAGATTGATGCCGCCGTCGAAAGCCGCGACCACAGCCGCGACGCTGGTGGCTTCGTCGAGATGGCTGAACAGGTTGCCGAGCGGTGCCGCGCCGAAGCCCAGCACCGTCACGTCGAGGCCGGTGCGGCCGAGCGGGCGGCGTGGCAACACGACCGGCAACGGCGCACTCACAGGACTCCCTTGCGCAGCAGGAAATTGCCGTACGGCATGGTTTCTCCGGTGAGGACCACGACACAGGCGCCGCGGGCCTGCGCGTAGTAGGCGAAGCGCTCGAGGCCCGCCACGTGCGGCACCGGATCCAGTCGGGCGAACACCGTGTCGGCGGCTTCGCGCTGGATGTCCGCAAGCACTTCTGGATGACCGACCTGTTCCATCCGGTGCACCGGGCTGCCGTCGAAAGTGTCGAGCGGCAACACCGAGAGAATAGCGCGCAGCACGGCGATCGTCCCACAACCCGGCAGATGAATTAACGGCTTGTCGGCAGCCACCGAATAGGCGGGAAAGTTGGCGTCGCAAATGGCGATGAAGTCACCGTGCCCCATGGCGGCCAGTTCCCGCAGCAGCGCTGGTGTGAGGAGTGGATCGATGTTCTTAAGCATGCGGGCCTCAGAGTGATTTGCGTGTCAGGCCCAAGCGTGACAACGGAGTTTGCTGGAGAAAAACGGCAACGATGATGATGATTCCCTTCAGCAGCAATTGCGTGTTGCTGTCGATGTTGTTGAGCAGCAAGATATTGCCCAGAAACCCGAAGATCAGCACGCCTGCAATGGTTCCCGAGATGCGGCCGGCGCCTCCCATCAAGGTGGTCCCGCCGATCACAACGGCGGCGATCGCATCGAGCTCCCAACCCAGTCCGGCATCTGACTTGCCTTGTCGAAACTGCGCAGCGAACAGTACACCGACCAGGGCCGACAACAGGCCCGAGATGGCATAGGTCGCGATCTTGTGGCGGTCGACCCGCAGTCCCGACAGGCGTGCGCATTTTTCGTTGCCGCCGATGGCGTAGAGGTACTTGCCGAAGACGGTGCGGCTCAATACGAAGCCGAAGATCAGCGCGGTGCCCAGGAAAAACAGGGCGGGCACCGGCACGATGCCGAACAACAGGGCGCGCAGGGCCTCGATGTCCGTGGTGGCGTTGGTGCCGCTGTAGATCGCATGCACCGCCGTGTCCTGACCGGAGATCAGGCGCGTTGCTCCGGTGATGGCGACCATGCTGGCCAGCGTGACGATAAACGGTTGCATCCTGCCTCGCGTGATGATCCATCCGTTCAGCATGCCCATCGCGCAACCGGCGAGTGGCACCACCAGCAGCACCAGCCCCAACGGCAGCTTGCCGGGCAACTTGACGGCGATGGCGATGCCCAGGCCAAGCCCGGCGGACAGAGCGGCGATGACGGCCACCACGACCTTCGGGTTGGAAGCGCCCCGGCTTTCATTTGACGCTGCGGTCGTTGTTGTGTTCGAGCGAAGATAACGCGCTGTGACCCAGGCCAGAAGGCCGACCACGGGCACGCTCGCTGCGAGGCTGAAGCTAGACGCGCCGGTCCAGCCGGCTTGCGTCAGCAGCATCGCCGTCAGGACACTGCCCAGGCTCATGATCGAGCCGACCGAGAGGTCGATGCCACCCGCGATGATCACCAGTGTCATGCCGATCGAGATGATCCCGATGTTCGACACCTGACGAAACACATCCGAAAGATTGGAGCCACTCATGAAAATGTTGCCGCCGTCGGCGTCATGGGGCGACGCCAGCACGCCGATCGCCAGCAGCACGATCAGGCCGAGGTAGTACTTGGCGCTGGCGAGCAGGCCTTTGATCACGCTGGATTGCATCAACATCAAGAAGTCCCGGTATGGCCGGCGGCGAGCCGGACCAGTGCATTGGCTGAAAATTCGGAGCGTTGCAACGTGCCCGTGGCGCGGCCGGCGCACAACACCACAATGCGGTCGCACAGCAGCATGAGTTCGTCGATTTCTGCACTTGCAATAAGCACGGCGAGCCCGGCGTGCGTGGCGGCGCGGATGAGCGCATAGATCTCGGCTTTGGCCGCGGTGTCGACACCTCGGGTCGGCTCGTCGAGCAGCAGCAGACGTGGTTGGCGCAGCAGCCATTTGCCGATGATGAGCTTCTGCTGGTTGCCGCCGCTGAGCGTGCCGCTGGGCTGTTCGATGAACTTGTAGCGCACGTTGAAGGTCGTGGCATTGGCGATGGTTCGGGCGCGTGCCAGGCGCCTGCGATAGAGCGGATAGCCCGGCAATTGCCCGAGGTTGGGCAGGAGGAAGTTGGCCTCGAGGTCTTGCTCCAGCAACAGACCGTCGCGCTTTCGATCTTCGGTCACCATGCCGATGCCGGACTCGACGGCATCGCAGGGCTGCACGAATCGGACGTCCTTGCCTTGGTAATGAATGCGGCCTTCGACGCGGTGCGGCGAAATGCCAAACAGCGCCTCAAGGATCTCGGTCTTGCCCGCACCGAGCAGGCCCGACAGACCGACGACTTCGCCCGCGCCGACGGTGAAGGAAATATCGTCGACCACGCTGCGCGCCGTATTGGCCAAGGTCAGATGCTCGACCGTCAGCAAGGGCGGGACGGTCGGCCCCGGCAACGCGCACTCCTTCTCGCCGAGTGCCGAAAATTTCTTCCCGATCATCAGTGACACCAGGGCTGAGGGGGATTCGATCTCCGAGGTCGCCCAGGTCCCGATCTTCCGGCCGTCGCGCAATACGCTGATGCGATCCGCCAGCAGAAACATCTCCTCCAGCCGGTGCGTGATCAGCACGATGCCAATACCTTGCGCGCGCAGTCGCCGGCACAGCACATAGAGCGCCTGGGTCTCGGTGTCCGACAAGGCCGACGTCGGCTCGTCCATGATCAACACTGTCGCGTCGGCGATCAGTGCCTTGGCAATCTCCACCAGTTGTCTCTCGCCCATGCGCAGACCACCCACCGGTGCTTGCGGGTCGGCGGGGAAGCCGAGCGAGCGCAGCACGGTGGTGGCCCGGGACCGCATGCGCGGGCGGTCGGGCAGGCGCCAGCGCGTCAGCAGTTCCTTGCCGAGGAAGACGTTTTCGACAGCGCTGAGCGAGTCGATGAGATTCAACTCCTGATGGATCGTGGCAATACCTGCGGCTTGCGCGGCGGCCACCCCAAAGATCTGGCTCGGCTCGCCGCGCAGGACCAGTTGACCCCGGTCGGGCTGATAAATGCCGGCCAGGATTTTCATCAACGTCGACTTGCCCGCACCGTTTTCACCGGCGATGGCATGGATCTCGCCAGGCTCGAGATTGAAGTCGACGCTTGCCAACGCCTGGGTGCCGCCGAACGACATACTGATGCCGGTCATGCGAACGAGGCAGGCCCGGGTGGTTGTCATTGTCAGCGCGGGTTCGGCCATGCGCGAATCAGTGCGAGGCGATGAAGGCTTTGGCGTTCTCCTTGAAAACGCCTTCGGTCTCGAGGGTCACGCTGGGAGGAATCTTCTCGCCCTTCAGCATCTTGAGTGCCTGCCGGATTCCCTCTGCGCCTGGCGTGGGATAGAGAAAGGTCGCGGCCAACTCGCCGTTGAGGACCCAGGTCGCACCCTCTTGCGGCAGCGCGTCGGCGCCGATGAACTTGATCTGCTTTTCGCGGCCCAGATCCTTGGCAGCAAGGTAGGCGCCGTAAGCCATCGGATCGTTCTGCGCATAGACCACATCGATCTTAGGGAAGCGGCGCAGCATCGTCTTCATGTACTCATAGGCCTTGTCTTGCTTCCAGTCGATGTCGACCCGCTCGTTGAGCAACGTGATGCCTTTTTCCTTGCCGACCGATTCGAAGACGCCGTTGTGCCGGTCGTGCGCAGCCTGAACGCCTTGATTGCCCCAGATTTCAATCAGGTTGCCTTGCGCCTTGCCCGGACCGCCAAGGAGCTCGACGACGTACTTGCCGGCTGCGCGACCGATGGCGACGTTGTCGCCACCGATGTACTGTGTGAAGGCCTTGCCGTCTACGTTGCGGTCCAGCACGAACACGGGGATGCCGGCTTTGGTGGCCTTTTCGACCACACCGGTCAGTCCGGCAGATTCTTTTGGGGAGATAAAGATCACGTCCATCTTCTGCGTGATGAAGTTATCCATGTCGGCAACCTGCTTGTCGGTGCGGTCGCCCGCGTCCGCGATGATCAGTTCGACCTCAGGATGTTTGGCGGCCTCGGCCCGCATGTCCTTGTTGAACTGGACGCGCCAGGGTTCGAGCGTGGTCACCTGGGAAAAGCCGAAGCGGTATTTTTTACCCGGTGTCTGCGCGTTGCTGGACGGCACGCCCAGCGCCAGTGCCGCGAAGGCCAGTGCGCCGTTCACAAGAAGTCTTCTGGAATATTTCATGGGTTGTCTCCGGTCTGTTGGTCAGATCTGTCTATAAATATTAAACGTTTCAATTTCTATTTCTATTTCGTCATATTTAGTGTTCCTTGTGTGCAGGGATCAAGAGGTGCGTTTCTTCCGGACCGGGCGGGCTGCTGTGGTCTCGCGTGGCAACAGCTCCGCCTTGAAGCGCAAGTGCGAGAACGGCTGGGTTTGATGGCCCCGAAGTCCGGCGAGCATGAGTTGCCAAATGGCGTGACCGATGGCTTCGACGGGTTGCCGAATGGAACTGATGCGGGGCTTCAGCACCGACATCCAGGGTGCGTCGTCGAAGCTCAACAGAGACAGGTCGGAGGGCAATTGCAGGTTGGCGTCGCCAATGGCCCGCAGGGCTGCGAGCGTCAGCACATTGCCGGCGGTGAAGAGGGCGGTCGGCCGCTCGGGCTTCATCAGCATGTCGAGCATCACCGGATGGGCCTGGGCTGCATTCATGCCGCACATGACGATCTGGATGTGGTCGGCCAGATCGGCCTCCTGCATCGCCTTGATATAGCCATCGGCCCGGTCCCGGCTGTTCACGAGGTCGAGCGTGTTCACCGCGAAAGCAATGCGCCGGTGGCCGAGTGACAGCAGGTATTGCGTGCCCATGTGTGCCGCATGCAGGCTGTCGGTGGTGACCGTGTTGACCGGAAAGCTGTCGTTCACGCGGTCGGCCATGACCACCGGGACGTTGCACTGCTGCAGCTCCTCAAGGGCATGGTCGTAGCCCAGGCAAGGGATCAGGATCATGCCGGCGACCTGGCGTG
Organism: Variovorax sp. RTB1; assembly: GCF_035018765.1. Taxonomy (NCBI): domain Bacteria; kingdom Pseudomonadati; phylum Pseudomonadota; class Betaproteobacteria; order Burkholderiales; family Comamonadaceae; genus Variovorax; species Variovorax sp. RTB1. Next base: position 39,533 of record NZ_JASJXG010000014.1, on the reverse strand, counting down.
ACAAGACGAAGCGGATGCGGTCCATTTCGATTTTTGGATCTTCGTCGGCATGCGCCAGCACCAGGAAGTAGCCGTTGGTCGAAGCGAACTTTTCAAGCGCGTGCACGAGCTCGAGGAAAAACGAATTGAGCAGGTCGGGAATGACCAGTCCGATCGATGTCGAGCGGTTGCGCCGCAGATCGGCCGCAATGCCGTTCGGCCGGTAGCCCAGGGTTTTGGCTGCAGCACGGACGCTTTCGCTGCGTCGCAACGAGACACCGGCTTTTCCAGCAAGCACCTTGGATGCGGTGCCGACCGAGACGCCCGCCGCGTTGGCAACCTCGCGCAGGGTCACGCTGGGAAGGAGGGATGCGTTGTCTGTGTCCATTAAATATAACGTTTCAATAATTGTGCGTGAAGGCTTTGCTGCGTACAAGGGCCGCCGCTACTGGTTTTCCCCGAGCGCTCAGGTGGCGATGAGCTTTTGCACCAGTTCCGCCGTGGTCGACGCGCTGTACTTTCGCATCAGCCGCGCCCGATGCAACTCGACCGTTCGATGACTGATGCCGAGCGCCTTGCCGATCTGCTTGGAGGTCAGCCCCTGCATGACATGCGCTGCCACTTCACGCTCGCGCGGCGTGAGCTCGGCCGTCACGGAGCGTCGCGAGCCAAGGTCCTCGAAGGTCCAGATGCCAGACTCGTGCGGCGCTGCCCGATTGAGTGCACGCCCGGTCACGTGGCACCAGAAGGTCTCGCCGCGCAGGGCTCCATACACGCCGTCGAGCCGCTTCATCATGCGGTTGTCGGCGTAACGGCCGCTGGCGTTCAGGATCGGTTCCATGCGTTTGCCGATGCGCTCGAACTCGGCCACGCTTGGGTACAGCACCCGAAACGACTGGCCGACCAATGCCTCGCGCGGTGCGCCGAACATTTCGCAAAGCCGCGCGTTGCAGTCGACCATGGTGCGGTCGCGCGACAGCACCATGCCGATAGGCGCATGCTCGAAAGCCAGCCGGTAGTCGATGGGCGCCGGAGCGGGGTAGGGTGTCGCCATTACGAAATACTACGTATGAGGCTACGTAGTATCGTTCCGGGCAGCGCTGCACTGGACATGATTCCCAGCACCCCTTTCCCTTTCGTTTTATTCACCGAGCAAGGATCACAGGCCATGGCGAACAAAATCTATCCGTCCGCCGACGCGGCACTCAAAGGCGTCGTTGCCGATGGGCAAACGCTGGCGGTCGGCGGCTTCGGCCTCTGCGGCATACCGGAGGCGCTGATCGATGCACTGCACGATTCCGGCGTCAAGAACCTGACCTGCATTTCGAACAACGCAGGCGTCGATGGTTTCGGCCTCGGCAAACTGCTGGGCACGCGGCAGATCAAGAAAATGGTCGCGTCGTACGTCGGCGAGAACAAGGAGTTCGAACGGCAATACCTGGCCGGCGAACTCGAACTCGAATTCACGCCCCAAGGCACGCTGGCCGAAAAGCTGCGCGCCGGCGGCGCCGGCATTCCGGCCTTCTTCACCAAGACCGGTGTCGGTACGCTGGTGGCCGAAGGCAAGGAACTGCGCGAGTTCATCACCAACGGAGTAAGCGAGACCTACGTCATGGAACATTCGCTGGTGCCCGATGTGGCGTTGGTCAAGGCGCACATCGCCGATACCTCCGGCAACCTGCGCTTTCGGCTGACGGCACGCAACTTCAACCCCGCCGTGGCCATGGCCGGAAAGATCTGCATCGTCGAGGTCGAGAAGATCGTCGAACTCGGGGAACTGGCACCTGACGACATCCATCTGCCGGGCATCTACGTGCACCGCATCGTGCTGAACGCGACGCCTGAAAAGCGCATCGAAAAGCGCACCGTGACCGCCGCTGCGCCGGCCGACGTGGCGGCTGCCAAGGAAGAAGCCAAGGCTGTGATCGCACACGCTGCCGCCGTCGGCGCCGAGATGCCTGTTCCCGTCGTGCCCGCCGGCACCAGCAACAAGAAAGAAGGAGCCTGACATGCCCTGGACGCAAGACCAAATGGCCGCCCGTGCGGCGCAAGAGCTCGAAGACGGCTTCTACGTGAACCTGGGCATCGGCATTCCGACGCTGGTCGCCAACTTCGTCGGTGACAAGGAAGTCTGGCTGCAGAGCGAAAACGGCATGCTGGGCATCGGCGCGTTCCCGACCGAAGACATGGTCGACGCCGACCTCATCAACGCCGGCAAGCAGACCGTGACCACGCTGCCGGGCAGCGCCATCTTCGGCAGCCACGAAAGCTTCGCCATGATCCGCGGCGGCAAGATCAACCTCAGCATCCTGGGCGCCATGCAAGTGAGCGCCAAGGGCGACCTCGCCAACTGGATGATCCCCGGCAAGATGGTCAAGGGCATGGGCGGCGCGATGGACCTGGTGGCCGGCGTCAAGCGCGTGATCGTGCTGATGGAGCACGTCGCGAAGAAGAAGGACGGCACCGAAGACCTGAAAATTCTTGAAGAGTGCACGCTGCCATTGACCGGCGTGGGCGTGGTCGATCGCATCATCACCGACATGGCCGTGCTCGATGTGACGCCTGAAGGCCTCAAGCTCGTCGAGCTGGCCGACGGTGTGACCTTCGAGGCGCTTCAGGCCAAGACAGGCGTGAAGCTGATCAAGTAAGCAAGCGACATTGCAAGGCACCCAAGGCACCAAAGGCACCCAAGGAGCCCGTCGCCCTGCGCATGCGAATGCTCAGGGCGTTGTCTTTGGTGCTGTCGATGCTGGATCGGGCGCGGTCGGTGGCACGGCAGGCGCAGTCGGTGCGGGCGCGGCAGCCGCCACCGGTGCCGCATTCGGCGGTATCTGGTAGCTCCAGGTTTCGCTGATCGCCTTGTCGCCCTGCAGCAGCGCCGCGCGCATCTCCACCGGCTGTACGGGGTTCTTCACCTTCACCCGCAATGTGAGCCGCCAACCGTTGATCGCCGTGTTGCGCTGAAGCACGTTCTCCAGCAGCTCCGCGTTGTCACCGACACTGACCTGCGCCGTGACCACGGCATCGGCAGGCAGCTGCGACAGCCGCGGCCCTTCGAAGTCGATCAGCAACGCCGTGCTGCCATCGAGCTTCCGGATCAGGTTGGGCTGCATCAACTCGCCGGCCGTGTTGAATGTCTGCCGTACCCAGGCGTTGTCCTGGCCGTGCAGGGCAGCTTCGTCGGTGGTCCAGTGCATGCGGTAGGCGTACTGCATCGCCTGACCTTTCTTCGGTTGCACGTCGGGCGTCCAGAAGGCGACGATGTTGTCGTTGGTCTCGTCCGGCGTCGGGATCTCGACCAGCTCGACCTTGCCCTTGCCCCACTTGCCCTGCGGCTCTATCCACGCGCTCGGGCGCAGGTCGTAGCGGTCTTTCAGATCTTCGAAGCGCGAGAACTCGCGGCCACGCTGCAGCAGGCCGAAGCCCAGCGGGTTCTCGACCTGGAAGGTGCTGATCGACAGATTGCGCGGGTTGTTGAGCGGCCGCCACAGCCATTCACCGCTGCCGGTGTGTATGGCCAGCCCGTTCGAATCGTGGATGGCCGGGCGAAAATTGCGCTTCTCGCTCTGCTGGTTCGGGCCATACAGGAACATACTGGTCAACGGCGCGATGCCGAGCGTGTTGACGTCGCCACGCATGAAAAGGTTGGCCTGCACGTCGAGCACCGCGTCTTTGCCGGGCGTCAGAATGAATTGGTAGGCGCCGGTCGCACGGGGCGAATCGAGTAGCGCATAGATGACCAGTTGCTTGTCTTGTGGATTGGGCCGCTGGATCCAGAACTCGCGAAAGTTGGGGAACTCTTCAGGCGCAGGCAACGCGGTATCGATCGCCAGTCCGCGGCTCGACAACCCATAGACCTGGCCCTTGCCGATCACGCGGAAGTAACTGGCGCCGAGAAAACTCATGATTTCGTCGTCTTTGCCTTCCTGGTTGATCGGGTACATCACCCTGAAGCCGGCATAGCCGAGGTTGGCGGTGGCGTCCTTGTCGAACTTGAGGTCGCCGAAGTCGAAGCGGCTGGCGTCGTACTTGATCTCCCGCACGTCGCCATCGACGATCTCGCTGATCTTGACCGGTGCGTTGAACTGCATGCCCTGGTGATAGAAGCTCAGCTTGAAGGGCGTGCCCTTGTCGCGCCACTCGAACTTGTCGATCAGCGGCTGCATCTTCTGGTAGTCGGCGAACTGCATGTTGCTGAACACCGTTGGCAGGTTGCTGACCGGTGCGACATACGGCTTGTCCATCAGGTCGCGCGCCCTGGCCGTCACGTCGTCCAGCGAAAACGCTTGTGCTTGGCCGGCGATCAGAACGCTCGACAAAGCCATCAGGCAAGACAGCACGAAGGGAACAGAAACGAAGCGGGCAAAAGGCTTTGTTCTTCGGAGTGCGGCAGTGGGCAACATCGGATGGATCCAGAAGGCGCGATGGAGAAGACGCGATGGCGTAGGGCAGGGTCGCGTGGGGTTGCGAGCGTCTCGCAAATTCGAGGCCAGCCATCGGTGATTGCGGGTGACTGCTGGCGGTGCAAGTGTTTAGCTTAGCATCGCCAGATTGCCCCAAGAGACGCACCGGCACTGCGAGACAAGTCTTGAAGCAGCTGCCGATCACAGAAGGTTATTCGATGAAGTTGTCGTTCAAGTTGTCCCCGAGTTTTTCTTTGTCGATGGCCCTGCTGGCCGGCCTCGCCAGTGCGCCGGCTTTTACGCAGACCGCGCCCGCCGCAGCGCCTCCGGTCTCCATGTCAGACAAGAGCGCCTTCATCTCCGACCTCCTCGGCAAGATGACGCTCGATGAAAAGGTCGGGCAATTGCGCCTGATCAGCATCGGCCCGGAAATGCCGATCGCGCAGCTGGCCGACGAGATCGCTGCCGGCCGGGTCGGCGGCACCTTCAACTCGGTCAACCGCCCGCACAACCGGCAGCTGCAAGACGCAGCGATCCAGCGCAGCCGGATGAAGATCCCGATGTTCTTCGCGTTCGACGTGATCCACGGCCACCGCACCACGTTCCCCATCGGGCTCGGGCTGGCGTCGAGCTGGGACATGGACGTTGTGACGTCGATGGCGCGTACGGCAGCCAAAGAAGCGAGCGCCGATGCGGCCGACATGACCTTCGCGCCGATGGTCGACATCTCGCGCGATCCGCGCTGGGGCCGCACCTCCGAAGGCTTTGGCGAAGACCCGTACCTCGTCTCCGAGATCGCCAGGACCGTGGTCAGGGGCTTCCAGGGCAAGCTGCCGATCGGGCCCCACAACGTGATGGCCGTGGTCAAGCATTTCGCGCTGTATGGCGCGGTCGAGGGTGGGCGCGACTACAACACGGTCGACATGAGCCCGATGCGGATGTACCAGGACTATCTGCCGCCGTACCGCGCCGCCATCGATGCCGGCGCGGGCGGCGTGATGGTGGCACTCAACTCCATCAACGGCGTGCCGGCGACCTCCAATACCTGGCTCATGCAGGACCTGCTGCGCAAGGACTGGGGCTTCAAGGGCGTCGCGGTGAGCGACCACGGCGCCATCGTCGAGCTGATCCGCCATGGCGTGGCCAAGGACGAGCGCGAGGCCGCCAAGCTCGCCATCAAGACCGGCATCGACATGAGCATGGCCGACTCGGTCTATCTAAAGGAGTTGCCGGGGCTGGTGAAGTCGGGCGAAGTCAGCATGACGGAGATCGACAACGCGGTGCGCGAAGTGCTGGGCGCCAAGTACGACATGGGCCTCTTCCAGAACCCTTACGTGCGCATCGGCGTGGCTGCGGACGATCCGCCGGACCTGAAAGCGGACAGCCGCCTGAGCCGTCCTGCGGCGCGCGATGCGGCGCGTAAATCGGTGGTGCTGCTGGAGAACCGCAACCACACGTTGCCGCTGGCGAAAACCGCCAGGGTCGCCTTGGTCGGTCCGCTGGCAGATGCACCGATCGACATGCTGGGCAGCTGGTCTGCGGCCGGCGACTACAAGGCTTCCGTGACATTGCGAACCGGGCTTGTCAATGCGATCGGCAAGAACCTGATCTATGCACGCGGCGCCAACCTCACCAACGACGAAGAGATCGTCAAGTACCTCAATTACCTCAACTGGGATTCGCCCGAAGTGACGCAGGACAAGCGTGCGCCTGCAGCCATGATCGCCGAGGCCGTGAAGGCGGCGCGCCGGGCCGACGTGGTGGTGATCGCAGCAGGCGAGTCGCGCGGCATGTCGCACGAATCATCGAGCCGCACGAGCCTGGATCTCCCGCAGAGCCAGCGTGCCCTGATCACCGCGATGAAGGCGACCGGCAAGCCGATCGTGCTGGTGCTGATGAACGGCCGACCTCTCGCGCTGCAACGCGAGCAGAAAGAGGCCGATGCCATTCTGGAAACCTGGTACACCGGCATCGAAGGCGGCAATGCCATTGCCGACGTGCTGTTCGGCGACTACAACCCGGGCGGCAAGCTGCCCATCAGCTTTCCGCGCTCGGTCGGCCAGATCCCGATCTACTACAACCATCCGCGCCTCGGCCGCCCGTTCACGCCGGGCAAGCCGGGCAACTACACCTCGCAGTATTTCGAGGAACCCAACGGCGCGCTCTACCCCTTCGGCTACGGCATCAGCTACACCAACTTCAGCGTGTCCGATGTGACGTTGTCGAGCGCGACGATGGCGCGTGGCGGCAAGGTGGAGGCCAGCGTGACGGTGAAGAACACGGGCCAGCGCGACGGCGAGACGGTGGTGCAGCTCTACATCCGCGACGTTGTCGCATCGGTGGTGCGGCCGGTCAAGGAGCTCAAGGACTTCCGAAAGATCATGCTGAAGCCCGGCGAGGAGAAGGTAATCCGTTTCACGGTGGATGAAGAAAAACTCAAGTTCTTCAACGCGCAGCTGCAGCGCGTGGCAGAACCGGGTGTTTTCACGGTCCAGATCGGCCTCGATTCGGAAGCCGTGAAGGAAAAGAACTTCGATCTGCAATAGACCTACAGCAGGGAGCAGAGCAGAACGCTGGAGCAAAAGCCGGCATGGTCGGCACAGGAGACCGCACGTGAACGTTCCCGACATCCTGAGTCAACTCTGGGCCGACGCCGGGCTGCCCGCCGAAGCGCTTGGCTGCGCGCATCTCGCAGGCACCGATCCCGTATTCCCTTCGTCGTTCGCGGTTGGTGCCGCAGCACAAAGCACCATCGCTGCGGCGGCTCTCGCGGCCTGCGAACTCGGCCACTTGCGCGGCGCGCCGCGCCAGGAGGTAGTGGTCGACATGACTCACGCCGCGGTGGAATGCACCGGCTGGTTCAGCGTCGACGATGTATCGCCCGACCCATGGGACGCGTTCTCCGGCTTGTACCGTTGTGCCGACGGGCACGTGCGCGTCCACGCAAACTTCGCGCACCATCGCGACGGCGCGCTGGCGCTTCTCGGCCTCGATCCGTCGACGGCGCAGCGCGCCGATGCCGAACAGGCGCTGCGTGACTGGCGCGCACTCGATTTCGAACAAGCCGCGGCGAAACGCGGCCTGGTCGTCGCGGCGCTGCGCAGCTTCGACGAATGGGATGCCACGCCGCAAGCACAAGCGGTGGCAGGGCAGCCGCTTTTCACCATCGAGCGCATCGGTGACGGCGCCGCATCCGACGCCACACCGCCGATGGCATTGCCGCCGTTGCGCGAGGGCCAACGACCGCTCGGCGGCGTGCGCGTGCTCGACCTCACACGCGTGCTGGCCGGGCCGGTTGGCGGCAAGGCGCTGGCGGCCTACGGTGCGCAGGTGATGCTGGTCAATTCGCCGACCCTGCCCAACATCTCGGCAATCGCCGACACCAGCCGGGGCAAGCTGTCGGTGCATGCGGATCTGCGCACCGATGCGGGCCGCGCCGCCTTAGAGCGTGTCATCGGCGGGGCGCATGTCTTCGTGCAGGGCTACCGTTCGGGCGGCCTTGCCGCGCTGGGTTTCGGGGCGGCCGATCTCGCCGACCGGCGACCCGGCATCGTCTGCGTCTCCTTGTCGGGTTACGGCACGCAAGGTCCGTGGGCCGGGCGCCGTGGTTTCGATTCGCTGCTGCAGACCGCCATGGGCTTCAACCATGCCGAGGGCGAGGCGGCCGGCGACGGCATGCCACGCCCGATGCCGATGCAGATCCTCGACGAAGCCACCGGCTACCTCATCGCTTTTGGTGCGGCGGCCGCGCTTTGGCGCCAGCAGCGCGAAGGCGGCAGCTGGCATGTGCAGGTGTCGCTTGCGCAGACTGCGCAGTGGCTGCGCTCGCTCGGCCGTGTCGCCGGCGGGCTGTCGGCACCGCGGCCGGAGCTGGCGCCGTTTCTCGAGACGTCGGAATCGGGTTTCGGTTTGCTGCGGGCGGTGCGGCACAGCGCGCAGCTGTCGCGCACGCCTGCCGTGTGGCGCAAACCTTCGATGCCGCCGGGGAGCCATCCAGTACGCTGGATCTGAGCGCCAGGGCCGGCGCCCAGGGTCGGCTCGCCGCGCGCTCGATCGGCCTTGTGCGGGGCGCACTCAGCTCACTCCGGCAGCAGCACGTCTTTTTGCATCTCGGCGGTCTGCCGCAAGAAATCCCAAACGGCCCGCATCCGCGCTAGGTGCTTGGTCTCGGCCGGCATCGACATCCAGAAGCTGCGCGTGAACTGCGCTTGCGGCTGATCGGGCAGCACGCGGCGCAACGATTTGTCGCGGCCCGCAATAAAAGCGGGCAACACCGCGATGCCGGCGCCGGCTGAGGTGGCTTCGTACTGCGCGAGCACGCTGGTGCTGCGCAGCGCGAAGGCATCGGGCTTGTACAACTCGTCCAGGTACTGCAACTCCTTGCTGAACAGCAGGTCGTCGACATAGCTGATGAAGGTGTGGCCGCGCAGGTCTTCGCGGGCCTTGATGGGCTGGTGTTTCGCCAAGTACTTCTTCGACGCGTAGAGCCGCAGCGTGTAGTCGGTGAGCTTGGTCACGAGCACCGGCCCACGGGCCGGACGTTCGAGCGAGATCACGATGTCCGCCTCGCGGCGCGACAGGTGCACCAGGCGCGGCATGGCAAGCAGGTCGATCAGCAACTTGGGGTGTCGGCCCGCGAAGAGCGCGAGCTGCGGCGCCAGCACGATGGTGCCGAAGCCTTCGGTCGCGCCGATTCGTACCACGCCCGACAGGCCCTCGTGCGAAGTGGGTGCGGCGCTCTCTACGGCCCGAAACGCACCTTCCATCGCCTCGACTTGCGGCTGCAACCGGCGACCTGCCTCAGTCAGCCGATGCCCATCGGCCTCCCGCGAGAAGAGCGGCGAGCCGACCTGCTTTTCAAGCGCCTGGATGCGGCGCGCGACGGTCGTGTGATCGACCTCCAGCCGGCGCGCGGCGCTCTGCAAGGTGCCCGAGCGCGCGAGTTCCAAGAAATACCGCAGGTTGTCCCAATCCATCTCTGCAATTATGCAGAGGTCGGGTGCGAATTTGTCTATTGCTATCGCAAATCTGCAAAGCTAGGATGACGGGCTGCGCAGGCACTGCGACAACCTATCAGGAGACAAATTCATGGACGCCAAAGTCAAACCCGCCACCACGGTCGCCACCGTCAAGCTGCTCATCGGCGGCAAGTTCATCGAGTCGAAAACCACGGAGTGGCGCGACGTCGTGAACCCGGCCACGCAAGAGGTGCTGGCCAAGGTACCGTTCGCGACGCCGGCCGAAGTCGATGCCGCGGTCGCCTCCGCCAAGGACGCCTTCAAGACCTGGAAAAAGACCCCGATCGGCGCCCGCGCCCGCATCTTCCTGAAGTACCAGCAGCTCATCCGCGAGAACATGGCCGAGCTCGCATCCATCCTTACGGCCGAACAGGGCAAGACCTTGCCCGATGCCGAAGGCGACGTGTTCCGCGGCCTCGAAGTGGTCGAGCACGCATCCGCCATCGGCAACCTGCAGCTGGGAGAAATGGCCAACAACGTGGCCAATGGCGTCGACACCTACACGCTGCTGCAGCCGCTGGGCGTGTGTGCCGGCATCACGCCTTTCAACTTCCCCGCGATGATCCCTTTGTGGATGTTCCCGATGGCGATCGTCACCGGCAACACCTTCGTGCTGAAGCCGTCCGAACAAGACCCGATGGTGACCATGCGCCTGTGCGAATTGGCGCTGCAGGCCGGTATTCCGCCGGGCGTGCTGAACGTCATCCACGGCGGCGAAGCCGTGGTCAACGCGATCTGCGATCACAAGGACATCAAGGCCATCAGCTTCGTCGGCTCGACCAAGGTCGGCACGCACGTTTACAACCGCGCCATCGCCACCGGCAAGCGCGCGCAATGCATGATGGGCGCGAAGAACCACGCCATCGTGATGCCCGACGCCAACAAGGATCAGACGCTCAACGCACTGGCCGGTGCCGGCTTCGGTGCTGCGGGCCAGCGCTGCATGGCGGTGTCGGTCGCGGTGCTCGTGGGTGAAGCGCAGAAGTGGGTGCCCGACCTGATCGCAAAAGCCAACTCGCTGAAGATGGGTGGCGGCACGGAGAAGGGCGTCGACATCGGCCCGTTGATCTCCTGTGCTGCGCACGACCGCGTCAACTACCTGATCGAACGTGGCATTGCCGACGGCGCCACACTGGCGCTCGACGGCCGCAATCCGAAAGTGCCTGGCTACGAAAAGGGCAACTTCATCGGCCCGACTGTGTTCGCCGATGTGAAGCCCGGCATGGTGATCTATGAGCAGGAAGTCTTTGGCCCGGTGCTGTGTACGGTGAATGCCGCGAGCCTGGACGAGGCCATCGAACTGATCAACGCCAACCCGAACGGCAACGGCACCGCCATCTTCACCCAGTCGGGTGCGGCCGCGCGCAAGTTCCAGGAAGACATCGATGTCGGCCAGGTCGGCATCAACGTGCCGATTCCGGTGCCGGTGCCGATGTTCTCGTTCACCGGTTCCCGCGCTTCGAAGCTGGGTGACCTAGGCCCCTACGGTAAGCAGGTCATCATGTTCTACACGCAGACCAAGACGATTACTTCGCGCTGGTTCGACGACAGCACGGTGAGCCAGGGCGTCAACACCACGATCAGTCTCAAGTAACTGCTTCGGATGGACTTCGAACTCTCTGAAGAGCAGCGCGCCTTCGCGCAAACCGCGCGCGATTTCGCGCTGAGCGAATTCGCTCCGAACGCGGCGAAGTGGGACGCCGAGGCGATCTTTCCTAAAGAGGCGATCGCCAAGGCGGGCGAGCTCGGCTTCTGCGGCCTCTATGCGCCCGAAAGCATCGATGGTCTCGCGCTGCCGCGGCTCGACGCCACGCTGGTGTTCGAAGAGATGGCGGCCATCGACCCCTCGACCACCGCCTTCATCACCATCCACAACATGGCGACCTGGATGCTGGGTACCTGGGGCGGCCCCGCGGTGCGCGAGCGGTGGGGCTCTGACCTGACGAGCGGGCGCAAGCTGGCGTCCTACTGCCTCACCGAGCCGGGCGCCGGGTCGGACGCCGGCTCGCTGAAGACGCGCGCCGAGTTGCAAGGCGGCGAGTACGTCATCAACGGCGGCAAGGCGTTTATTTCGGGTGCCGGCGCGACCGACGTGCTGGTGCTGATGGCGCGCACAGGTGGCGGTGGCGCGGGCGGCATCTCGGCCTTCGCGCTGCCGGCCGATGCGCCAGGCATCAGCTACGGCAAGAAGGAACACAAGATGGGCTGGAACAGCCAGCCCACGCGCGCGATCAGTTTCGACAATGTGCGTGTGCCTGCCGACCACTTGCTCGGCAGCGAAGGCGAGGGCTTTCGCATCGCGATGAAGGGGCTCGACGGCGGGCGCATCAACATTGCGACCTGCTCGGTCGGTGCTGCGCAGGGCGCCCTCGATGCGGCACGTCGCTACTTGCAAGACCGCCAGCAGTTCGGCAAGCCGCTCGCGAGCTTCCAGGCCTTGCAGTTCAAGCTGGCCGACATGGCGACCGAACTCGTGGCGGCGCGCCAGATGGTGCGGCTCGCAGCGAGCAAGCTCGATGCAGGCCATGCCGACGCCAGCACCTATTGCGCGATGGCCAAGCGCTTTGCCACAGATGCGGGCTTCAATGTCTGCAACGACGCGCTGCAACTGCATGGCGGCTACGGTTACCTGAGCGAATTCCCACTGGAGAGATTGGTGCGCGACACGCGCGTGCATCAGATACTCGAAGGCACCAACGAAATCATGCGCGTGATCGTCGCGCGCAAATTGCTGGACAACGAGAGTGATATCCGATGAGCGATGACGTGGTTCTTTTCGACGATATCGACACTGCCGGCGGCCAACGCTTCGGCGTCGCGACGCTCAATGCGCCGGCTTCGCTCAACTCGCTCTCGGTGGCGATGGTGCGCCTGCTCACACCCAAGCTGCGCGCGTGGGCTGCAGACAAAGAGATCGTTGGCGTGCTGCTGCAGGCCACCAGCGACAAGGCCTTTTGCGCTGGCGGCGATTTGCGGCAGCTTTACCAGACGCTGCTCGAATGTGGCCCCGAGCGCAACGAGTACGCCGAGCGCTTCTTCGGCGAAGAGTACGAGCTCGACTACCTGATCCACACCTTTCCGAAGCCGTTTCTCTGCTGGGGCCAAGGCATCGTGATGGGCGGCGGCATCGGCCTCATGGCAGGTGCGTCGCATCGCGTCGTCACCGAGCACAGCCGGCTTGCGATGCCCGAGATCAACATCGGCCTGTATCCCGATGTGGGCGGCAGCTGGTTCCTGCGCCGCATGCCGGGGCGAGTGGGTCTGTTCCTGGCATTGACAGCAGCCAACCTGAACGCATCCGACGCGATTTTTTGTGGGCTTGCCGATGTACTGATTCCGCATGAGCGCAAGCAACACGTGCTCGATGCGATCGCTGCTGGCACATGGATGGGCGATGCGCAGGCGGACCGTGCCGCGCTGTCGAACATCCTGGCCGACGCGGCCAATACCGAGGGCGCCCCGGAAGCACCGCACTCCAAAGTTCGCGAGCATTTCGACACCATCAACGGGTTGATGTTCGGCGACGATCTGCATGAAATTGCGGCGCGCCTGCGTACGTTGCAAAGCGACGACTCGTGGATGCAAACGGCATCCAGGACTTTCAGCAAAGGTGCGCCGAGCTCGGCCGCATTGAGCTTCGCGTTGTGGCAGCGCGTGCACCGCATGTCGCTGGCGGAAGTGTTTCGCCTCGAATATCTTGCGTCGCTGGGCTTTTGTGCGAACAAGGACTTTGCAGAGGGTATTCGCGCCTTGCTGATCGAGAAAGACCGCAACCCGAAGTGGAACCCCGCGACCCTTGAAGAGATCACGCCCGCCTTCATAGAAGACCACTTGCGACCGCGTGGCGACATGGCACCCGAACTCGTCGGGCTGACCTGAACCGCACTGCACATTCGACGAGATCACGGAGACCAGCATCATGAAAATCGCATTCATCGGCCTCGGCAACATGGGCGGCCCCATGGCCTTGAACCTGCACAAGGCCGGCCACACGCTCAGCGCATTCGACCTCTCGGCTGACGCTTGCAAGAAGTTCGCGGCCGAAGGCCTGCCGATTGCGAAATCTGCAGCAGCGACTGTCGACGGCGCCGAAGTCGTCATCAGCATGCTGCCTGCCAGCGCGCATGTCGACGGTCTTTACTTCGGCAGCGGCGATCAGGCAGGGCTGCTCGAGAAGATTCCCGCGGGCACGCTGGTCATCGACAGCAGCACCATCGCTGCAGCCACCTCACGCAAGGTCGCTGAAGCGGCTGCGAAACGCGGCATCGCCGTCATCGATGCGCCGGTGTCGGGCGGCACCGGCGGCGCCATTGCGGGCACGTTGACCTTCATGGTCGGCGGTGCCGAAGCCGACCTCGAGCGCGCACGGCCGGTTCTCGAAAAGATGGGCGCCAACATCTTCTACGCGGGTGGCGCAGGTGCCGGCCAGACTGCCAAGATATGCAACAACATGCTGCTCGGCATCCTGATGATCGGCACCTCCGAGGCGCTGGCACTCGGTGTTGCCAACGGGCTCGATCCGAAGGTGCTGTCGGAAATCATGCGGCGCAGTTCGGGCGGCAACTGGGCACTCGAAAAGTACAACCCGATGCCCGGGGTCATGGAGACATCGCCCGCGTCGAAGAACTATGCGGGTGGCTTCGGCACCGATCTGATGTTGAAAGACCTGGGGCTTTCGCAAGAAAACGCGGCGGCAGTTCGTGCATCCACGCCGCTCGGTGGATTGGCCCGCAACCTGTATGCGGCGCACAGCCTGGCAGGTCACGGGGCGCAAGATTTTTCGAGCGTCATCAAACTGCTGCAGACGAAGGGCGCTTGATCAAAGCGCCGGTACAACTCCCCGTATGACAGGTGGCCGCGGACGGAGTCCGTCAACCCTCCATCTTCAACCGCTGATCTCTTCGAGTCGGGTGCAGCAGCGCACGTGACTCCTGTATGCACCGGGATAGCAATGCGGCGCTGCCCGCCGCAAGCGTCATTCCAAGCGCCCCATGGCCCACATTGAGGTAGACGTTCGACCTGCTGTTCATCCGCCGGATGACGGGAACCGAGGTCGGCGTAGCGGGCCGCAGGCCGGCCCATGGCTGGCCTGCGGCCTGTGCGTCGACAGCGTCGGGGTACACCGCTGAAACCGCAGATCGAATCTGCGCAAACCTGCGGGGCGCCAGTTGCACGCCGTGACCGGCAACCTCGGCCATTGCGGCGACGCGAAGCGCTGTCCCCAGCGGCGCGAAGACCGTTTTTCGTCCCAGGTCGGTCACGCTCACCTTGGGTGTTTGCGCAGTTGCAACCATCGGCAAGGTCAGGCTGTACCCTTTCACCGGATACACGGGGAGGTACTCGCCTAAAAGCTGGGCAAGGTGCGCCGATGCAGTTCCTGCGGCCAGCACCACAGCATCGCAAGCGATTTCGCCTTGAGACGTTTTCAGCGCCGTGACCCCGGACCGATCCGTCACGAAGCCAGTGACCTTCGTCCCGAAGCGCGTCGATGCGCCTTTGGCTTTCAAGTGCTCGACCAGCGTAAGACACATCAGCCTTGCATCGGCCACGCAATCGCCGGGGGTCCAGATGCCGCCGACATAGGCCCTGGGGAATCGCTTCAGTGCAGGCAGCAGTGCAGGCTCTTTCTCGATGCATTGATCGACACTCAGCGCGGTTTGCTCGCATCCGAGGGCTGCCTGGAAATGCATCTGATGCCGCTGCCCTTCCATCGTGATCTCGTCGTGGCACATCACCAGCTTGCCATTGCGCTGGAACCCGATCGGCCACTCACCGTCGCGCATCCAGTCGTCGAGTGTGTCTCGGCTGAGAAAAGAAAGTTCCAGCAACTGGCGCGTGCCCTGGTTCACTTGGGCCTCCCGGCACGCCATCAGAAACTGCATGCCCCATGCGTACTGCCGCCAATCGAGCGTGGGCCGAAATTTAATTGGCGCGTCGAACTGCAAAAGCAGTTTGGGCAGCGCACGCAGTGTGGCGGGCGAGGCCATCGGCTCGACATAGCTGTAACTCAACTGGGCGCCGTTGGCAAAGCTGCAGCCTTCGCCCGGGCCCGCCGCGGCGTCCAGCAGCATGACCTGATGCCCCTCGCGGGCCAGTTGGTAGGCACTTGCGCAACCGACGATGCCTGCGCCAATGATGCAGATCATGCTGTTCAGTCCAGGCCGGTCGGGTGCATCAAGTGCCAGCGCGTGGCCCGCTGGAACGCATGGCCGAGTTGCAAAATCGTTGCCTCACCGAAGCTCGGCCCGATCACCTGGACCGAGACCGGCATGCCCTCGACGGTGAAGCCCGCAGGGATCGCCAGCGAGCACAGGTTCAACAGGTTGACGAAGCGGCCCAGCAGCGACAGCGGCGTGGCCAATTCGTCGACTGCGGACACCGCGATGGCAGCAATGGCGTTGGTCGGAAAAATGCACACGTCCACCGTTGTCATCGACTGCCGCATGGCGGTCTGTGCGCGTGCCCTGGCGGCAAGCAAGCCTTGGTAGCTGGCCGCGGTAATGTCGCGTCCCAGCAAAATTCGACGCCGCACGTTCGGATCGAACGCCAGGTCGTCGCGCTCGAACAGCGGGCCGAGGTTCGCGTAACCCTCGGCGCTCATCAATTGCCCGGCGATCTGCATCGCCTCGTTGAGGCTGGTGGGCAGAGGCTGCTGGACGAGCGTCACGCCGAGGTCTTCGAACGACTGCAACGACCGGTCGTAGATGGCGAGCACTTCGGCATCCACCGCACCACGTTCTTCATCCGGCAGCACCCAGGCGCGCATGCCCGCGACGGGGTTGTCGAGCAGTCGATCGGCCCTGCCGCCGGGCGCCGAAAAGGAAGCGGCGTCGAGCGGATCGGCGCCTGCGATCGAATCGAGCAAGATCGCGCAGTCTTCGACGTCACGAGTGATCGGCCCGACCGTGTCGTGCGTCGGGCACAGTTCGATCAATCCGTGACGGCTCACCAGGCCTTGTGTGGTCTTGAGACCGACCACGCCGCACAGTCCAGCCGGGATGCGAATCGAGCCGCCCGTGTCCGTTCCCAGCGCTGCACATGCGAGCCCGGCAGCTACGGCGACCGAAGAACCGCTGCTTGAACCACCGGGCACGCGATGGGTTTCCAGATCCCATGGATTCCACGGCGTTCCCATCACGGCGTTGGTTCCCCAACCACCGAATGCGTACTCCACGGTCTGCGTCTTGCCAAGCACGATTGCGCCGGCTTGCCGCAGCCGCTGAACGACAGTGGCAGTTACCTGAGCGATGCGTGGTGGTTGCGCCACCGAGCCTCCGCCGGTCGGCCAACCTTCGATGTCGAAGAGATCCTTTACCGCGATCGGCACGCCATGCAGTGGCCCGAGTGTCGTGCCGCCGCGGCGCAATTGATCCAGGCCGTCGGCCACCGTCAGGGCCTGTTGCGCATGAAGATCGACGTACGAGTGCAGAAGGGGATCGTGTCGTTCGATGCGCGACAAGTGCAATTCGACCAGCTCGCGGCTGCAGATGTCGCCGCGTACCAGCAAATCCCGCAGGACGGCAATGCTCGCAAAGGCCAGCGCTGTGTTCAGTGTTTCCATGATCTACGTACCCATGACCCGGCGCCCGCGCGCCAGCCGCGCCTCGAGCCATCGCGAGAGCATCGACAATGGAAATGCGATCGCGAAGTAGAAGACGCCTGCCAGCAGGAAGATGTGCAGCGGCAGGAAGGATTCGCTGCTGATCGCGCGTGCCGTGAGCATCAGTTCATCGGTCGCGATCAGGGCGCACAGTGAGCTGTCCTTGAGCAGTGAAACATAAGCGTTGAGCAGTGGCGGCATCATCACGCGCAGAGCCTGCGGAGCCGTCACATTCAAAAAAACCTGCCAGGGCGACATGCCGACTGTCAGGCCAGCCTCGGTCTGGCCCTTGTGTACCGAGGCGATACCGCCACGCAGGATCTCCGCGACATAGGCCGAACCCTGAAGCCCCAGACCGAACACCCCCGCCCAGAAGCCTGACAACGTAAGACCCGCTTGCGGGAGCACGAAGTAGATGGCGAGCAGCAAGGCCAGTAGCGGCACGGCCCGAATGAACTGCACATACGCGCTGGCGATACGCCGCAGGCTTGCACTTGAACTGCGCAAGGCCAGCGTCAACAAGGCGCCTAGCAGCGCAGCCAGAACGAAGCCGCCCAGCGACAACCCAGCAGTCACTTGTGCTGCGGCGCGAAGTCGCGGACCCCAATCGGCCCACTGCTCGGCGTAGGCAGCGAAGAACGCGATCATCGCGCCACCTCGAGGCGACGCTCGACGCTCGAAAACGCCCAGGTCAGCGGCAGCACCATGGCGGCGTACAACAACATGGCGGCGAGGTAGATCAACGTCGTCTCGAAGGTCGACGTCACCAGCTGTCTTGCGTAGAACATGATCTCTGGTACGGCGATGGCCGAAGCGATCGATGTGTCCTTGATCAACTGGCTGCAGTAGTTTCCCAGAGAGGGCAAAGTGACACGGAGCATTTGCGGCAGCAACACGAAGCGCAGCGTGTTGGCAGGTGTCAATCCGACGGCGAGTGCGGCCTCGCGTTGACCGATGTGCAGCGAGCGCAAGCCGGCCGTGAAGACATCGCAGAGCACGGCCGCCCCAACGAGTCCGAGCCCCAGACAAGCTGCGGTCACGGGCGACAGACGCACGCCGATCGACGCCAGCCCAAAATAGAGCACGAACAAATGTGCGAGTGCCGGCACGTTGCGCATCCATTCGGTCCACGCAGCGATCGCGACCTGCGCGATGCGGCTGGCGACGAAAGTCCTCACGAGTGCGAGCGCAAGTCCCGCCAGCACCGCCAGCGCAAAGGCACCGGCCGCGACCCGCAGTGCGGTGAGAGCGCCGACGGACAAGATATCGAGAATGGACAGAAGCGTTTGCATTGCCGGCTATGCCATCGAAGGCGTGACGGAACCAGAGACCTGGCGAAGGAAGGCGCGAGTGCGTGCGGCCTGCGGGTTGTCGATCACCTCTGCGGGCGTGCCCTGCTCGACGATGTGCCCGCCATCCATGAAGATCACCCGGTCCGCGACATCGCGTGCGAAGCTGATTTCGTGCGTGACCAGGATCATCGAACGGCCTTCCTCGGCGAGTTCCTTGATGACACCGAGGACCTCTCCGACCAGTTCAGGATCCAGTGCAGAAGTGGGCTCGTCGAACAGGATGACCTTTGGCCGTTGGGCAAGAGCGCGGGCAATGGCAACACGTTGCTGCTGGCCGCCCGATAGCTTCTCGGGGTAGTCGTCGGCCTTGTGCCGCAAGTGCACCTTGTCCAGCATCGCGTCGGCGAGTTCATGAGCGGCGGCCCGCGAAAGACCCCCCGCCCGCATCGGCCCGAGCGCCACGTTGTCGCGTACGTTCAAGTGCGGCCACAAGTAGAAGCCCTGAAAAACCATGGCCAACTCCGCCCGCTGCGGCGCGAGTTCCTTGTCGGTCATCAAGCGAAACCCGCCGCGCCGATCGGGCCTCTGGCCGATCCGTTCACCCTCCAGATCGACAGAACCAGCGCTGGGCTTCTCCAGGTAATTCAGGCAGCGCAGGCAAGTCGACTTACCGGAACCACTCGGCCCCAGCAGCGCGAGGGTCTCACCTTTGTGCAGACTGAAGGAGATGCCATTGAGAACCTGAACATCGCCGAAGGACTTGACGAGGGAGTCGACGCGCAGCAGGGGCAGGGTGGCGGTGTTCATCTGTCGAGGCCGGGTTCGAACTGGATCTACTTGCAGCTGGGCAGTTGCCAGCCGACGGGGCGGTCGACGCCTGCACGCAGGTTCTTGCCTTCCGGTACGTACCAGACGTCTTGAACAAGACCGTAGCGCGCGCCGATCTTCTTGATGTCGCACTTCTCCCAAAGCTTGGCGATTTCGGTGTTCACCGACGCAGCGAGTTCGGGGTTGTCCTTGTTGAGGCCGAACACCACCTGTCCGAGGCCGGTGAGCAGCGGGAAGTCGGGGTTGGTGTCAGTGAACGCGTTGAAGCGCAGGCTCCATTGCGGGTTGCGCGAAATGGCGTACTGCACCACGGGTGGGTCGCCGATCACCGCATCGATGCGACCCGCCAGCATGTCTCGAACCGCGGCGTCGGAAGTGTCGTACTGGCTCAACTGAAGGCCGTTGATCTTTCGCAATTCCGGGATAAACGAGAAGCCGGTGATGGTGCCGACTTTCTTGCCTTCCAGGTCCTTCAACGTCGACCAGTTGGTCTTGGTCGATTGCATGATGCCGTTCTTGAAGTAGTGAATCGGATCCGACAGGGTCATGATCTTCGAGCGCTGCTCGGTCCAGCCCATGGTGCCGGCCATCACGTCGACGCGTTTGGTTTGCACCGATGCGATGGTGCCCGACCATTCCATCAATGCCGGCTTGACTTGCAACTTCAACGCGTCGGCCACGCGTTGCAGGATCTCGCCGTCGTAGCCGATCATCTTGCCGTCCTGATAGCCGGTGCCGGGCATGTCGCCGGTGAAGGCGATGGTGAGCTTGTCCTTGTCGACGGTTTCCGCGTGAACTGGAGAAAGCAGAAAGACGAGGCCCACGAGGGCGCACAGGGTGCGTGGCAGAGTCGATATCTTTATGGTGTTCTCCGGAAAGATGAAGGAGTTGCGAGTGGGTGCAGCGAGACCTGATATTCGCGATAAGTGGCTCCGCCGGCTGGCATCGACTGGAGCCACAATAGAACGTATGCGACATTCCGCGAAAACACCGGTACCGACCACCAGAGGCACAGCGGCCTGAAGACGCCCGACCCCAACGGCTGGCTCGACACCGGGAACGAATCGACGAAGGCGCCACGCCGCCAAGCCGAACTGCGCATCGGGATCGTGCTGTGGCCGGGCTTCCCGCTGCTCTCGCTTGCCGGACTGTGCGATGCCTTGCGGCACGCAGCCGATCTCGGAGACCGCAGTCGCCAGGTTCGCTGCACCTGGCGCGTGCTGGGGTTGGAGGGCGAGTCGGTACTCGCCAGCTCGGGCATCTCGGTCCCGGTTCAGGAAGCGTTTTCGTCAACGTTCGATTTCGACTATCTCGCCGTCATCGGTGGGCTCCTCCCGCAAATCAGCCGTGTGTCTCGACGCTACCCTCGCTATCTGAAAGACGCCGCACAAGCGGGCATTCCGCTCATCGGCATCTGTACCGGAAGCTTCGTGCTCGCGCTGCATGGGCTGTTAACTCAGCGCGTGGCTTGTGTCCACCCGTTCCATGTCGAGGACTGGAAAGCTGCCTACCCTGAGCAGGCCTTCGTCACGAACACCGACTACCACATCGATCACGATCGCATCACCTGCGCGGGTGGCATCTCCATCATCGAACTGGCCGCCGAGCTCACGAGAAGACACTGCGGAGCTGGCACCTCCGCCAAGGTGATCCACCAGATGACCGTGGCACCGCGAAAGTCGAGTGGACACATTGCGCGGCGACAGGCGCTCGGCTACATCTCGACCGACAAGGAAAAGCTCCGACAAGTCGTGGTGTTGATGGAAAAGAACCTCTCGCCGCCGCTGGAGATCGGCGTCATAGCGCGCCTCGTCAATTCCAGCACCCGACAGCTGGGGCGTGCGTTTATTGCCGAGACGGGACTGAGTCCCTCCGACTACTACCGCACCTTGCGACTGAAGTACGGTCGGTGGCTGCTCACGACCTCTGACACGCCCGTCAACGAGATCGCCTTCGAATGCGGTTTCGCAGACGCATCGCACTTCATCCGGCACTTCCGTACGCAGTTCGGCATGGCGCCTGGCCGTCTGCGGCAAGCTTTCGCATTGACTGCAACCCAAGAGACGGCTGCCAGTCGCAGTGCTTAGTGCGCGCTCGAAGTCGAGGTCACTGAGCGACTTCGTTCCGGGTGGTTGATGCGGCGGGTCTGGCGACGCCTGTGTTTCGGAAGCAAAGACCGGCGTTGAGTTGCCGGCATTGAGTCTGCCGCTATCGGGCTTGCACTTGAGCCGCAAAGGGGTTGCGCAGACAACCCAGACTGGGCAGCGGCATCTCGCTGCACCCGTACTAAATGGTGTCCGACGAGCTCAGAGCCGGAACCCTGGAGGCGCTTTTGCCGAGCTTTGTGCCTGAAGCGCTCGACATCACCTGCTCGAGTTTTTCAAGGAATGGTCCCGCCATCCGCCCGACTGGGCGTTGCCCAACACTGTCTCTTGAGCCGCGTGCGTTGCTTCATGCAGCGGTCATACAGAGGCCGATGATGTCGCGCACCTTCTGGACGAATACCGTGTCCGCCGAACTGCCCGGATGCGAAGAGTGCGCGGGGCATGATGGATCCTTGAGAATCGTCGATCGAAAACATTCAGAAGGCTTTCATGAAATCCATTCACCGGGCAACGATGCTTGCCGTCGGAGCGGTCGCTGTCATGACCGTGCAAGGCGCGTCACACGCAGCAGCCGCAGCGGGAGCCTGGCCCAGCAAGCCGATTCGTCTCGTGGTGCCGTTCTCGGCCGGCGGCGCGAATGACCTGATGGCGCGGGCCGCGGCCGAAGGTGCATCGAAGGCGTTGGGCCAGCCGATCATCGTCGACAACAAACCCGGCGCCGGGACGACCCTCGGTGCCGATGTCGTCGCCAAGAGTGCGCCCGACGGCTACACGTTTCTGGTGAGCGCCGCGGGCGTGATCTCCAACGGGATGATCAAGAAGACGATGCCGTACAAGGACGAGGCGCTGGTGCCGGTCGCGATGATCGGGCTCGCGCCTTCGGTGATCGTGGTGCCGGCCGACGCGCCCTACGACAACCTGAAGGACTTCATCGCCGCATCCAGGAAGACACCCAACGGCTTTCATTGGTCGACGGCCGGCACCGGCAGCACGCCGCACTTTGTCGAAGGATTGCTCGAAACCAAGTACGGCGCCAAGCTCGATGTCGTGCCGTACAAGAGCGGCTCGGAGTCGATCACCGCGGTGCTGGGCAGCCAGGTCGAGGCCACGTCGGAAGCCAGCATCGTGGTGCTGCCCTATCTGAAGAGCGGCAAGCTCAAGGCACTGGCCGATACCTGGACGCAGCGCATCTCTGCCTACCCCGACCTGAAGACAGCCACCGAGCAGGGCTTCCCGGACATCAAGATCGCGCATTGGGCGGGCGTCCACGCACCGCGAGGCACGCCTGACGCCATCCTCGACAAGATGGCCGCAGCGGTCGACACGGCGATGAAAAACGCCACCACCGTGGAGCGCCTGAAGGGCATGGGCATCGAGCCCATCGGCGGCACACGTGCCTCGTTCGTCAAGTTCGTTTCCGAGGAACGGGCGCGACTGGGCAGCGTGGTCAAGGCGACCGGCATGAAGGAAGACTGAATGTCAACGGCGCGTTTAACCCTACGGTTTAACGCGCCTATTGTTTCCATACCGCGAACACCGAGGTTCTTTTCTTGAGGGTTTTTACTTAGTCATTCAGTTCAAAATTCAGACCATCAGATCGGCACACCAGCCGGCCTGGGTGAACAGGGCACCGAGCGAGGAGGCCGCCTTCAACGAGGCGGGTACTCATTCAAGACCGGTTCGAAATCATCCAAAAACGTATTTGAAGGAAACTGAAATGACTGTCTCGAAACTCCTCTCCGCCATTGCACTCGCCGTGATCGCCGCTTCGGGCGCTGCCCACGCTGAAACGTACCAAGGCGTCACTGCCGTGAGCTCGCAGCAAAGCCGCGAAGCCGTCAACGGCCAAGCCATCGTCGCTGCTCGCAGCGGGAACATCTACGGCGACGCAGCTGGCGAAGGCGTGACCCAGTTGTCGGGCCGCTCGACCGACCGTGCTGGCGTTCGTGCCGAAGCTGTCGAAACCGCTCAATCGGCCAACCAGAATCTGGACCGCAAAGCCTTCGTGAACAGCGTCGTGCCTTCGCAGTACAAGATCCAGCGCACCAACACGCGCCAAGCTGGTCTGTAAAAGGCCAAGGCGCTACGGCGCCTGCAGCGCAACCTGAAATAGCGGCCCCATCGGGCCGCTTTTTTTTGCCTTACGCCGACTCACCCCGAGTTGCGCCGAAAGCAATCGGCCGAATGGTCATTGACCACGCCGGTCGCCTGCAGCCACGCGTAGACGATGACCGGCCCGACGAATTTGAAACCGCGCTTCTTCAGCGCCAGGGACATCTGCTCAGACAACTCACTCTTAACCAGCCGCTCTGGCCCCGCATTGCGAATCGGCTCGTCGCCAGCCATTCCCCAGACGAATTTCGAAAAGTCCTCACCCGCCGCCTGCATCGCCAGATAGGCCTTCGCGCCGCCGATGGTCGCCAGAATCTTGGCTCGCGAGCGCACGATGCCGGCGTCCTGCATCAGCCGCTCGATATCAGCTTCGTCGAAGCGCGCGACTTTCTCGGGATCGAAGTTCTTGAACGCCTTGCGGAAGGCATCGCGCTTGCGAAGAATGGTCAGCCATGAGAGCCCCGCCTGGAAGCCGTCGAGCATCAGCTTTTCCCATAGCGCGCGGCTGTCGTGCTCGGGCACGCCCCATTCGGCGTCGTGGTACGACTGCAGCAGGGGGTTGGATTCCGCCCAGCCGCAGCGATGTTGCGCGTGCGCCTTTGCGGCGTCTGCGTTTGCAGCGCTCAAGGCCGGCCTTGCGCGTGGAGCACCGCCTTGAGCCGACGCACCTCGTGCTGCAGGTCCAGGATCAACGCCGCGGCATCGAGCCCGACACCGAAATCGCGCTCCAGCCGCCGTGCTTCTAGTGCGTGCTGCAGCGCAGCGCTATGAAAGCGCCAGTCGTCGGTGCGCGCCGGCACGGGCGCTTCGACCTCGACGATGCCGACTTCCACCAGCTGGACGACCCAGTCGATCTCGGCGCCGACCGCGTGCGCCAATTCGCTCGCGGCGAGCGGCCGGGCGCCGCTGATCGCGCTTGAAGACGTGGTGACAGTGTGTGTAGTGATGGTGTAGCTGGCCATGCTCAGTCTCCCGAAATGCCGAGGTGGCGACGTGGATCGAAAGGCGCTGCTTTCGCGAGTTGCTCGTAGGCCTGGCGCGCCGCGTCGGTGTCGGCGGGCGGCAGGGCGATCTCGAGCAGCAGGTAGAGATTGCCCCGCGGCTTGCCTGGCAGGCCGCGTTCTTTGAGCCGTAGCTTGAGCCCGCTGCGCGCATTGCGCGGCACGGTCACTTCGACCACGCCGCCACCCGGCGTCGGCACCTTCACCTGCGCGCCCAGCGCCGCTTCGGTCGGCGTCACAGGCAGCGTCATGTAGAGATCGCGCTCTTCGATGCGATAGAGCTTGTGTGGCGCGATGCGCACTTCGAGGTACAGGTCGCCGGCCGGCTCGCCGCCCTGGCCGGGCATGCCATGGCCCGTCAGCCGGATGAACTGGCCGGGATGCACGCCGGCCGGAATCTTCACGCTCAGTATGCGATTGACGAAGGCCGGCTGCCCCTGCGCATCGGTGTCGAGCGCGCGCAGGGTGATCTCGCGCTCGGCACCGTTGATCGCGTCTTCGAGCGAAATCTCGATGGCCGCGTGATGGTCTTCGCCTTTGGCGCGGTGGTTGCGGCGCTCGGCACCGCGGCGCTCCGAGGCACCGAACATGGAAGAGAAGAACTCGCTGAAATCGGCATGATCGGCCGGGCCATCATGGGGCCCGCGATGGAACTCGAAGCCTTCGTCCCAGCCCGGCGGCGGC
This sequence comes from Variovorax sp. RTB1, assembly GCF_035018765.1. Taxonomy (NCBI): domain Bacteria; kingdom Pseudomonadati; phylum Pseudomonadota; class Betaproteobacteria; order Burkholderiales; family Comamonadaceae; genus Variovorax; species Variovorax sp. RTB1. The sequence goes on along the minus strand of NZ_JASJXG010000014.1, from coordinate 14,511 downwards.
TGGAAGTCACCGCCTGCACCTGGGCCGCCAGGACTACCGGCGCGGCCGCCCATGCCTTCACCACGCGCTACACGTGCCGCCAGCGCATCGTAGGCGGCGCGCTTTTCCTTGTCGCGCAGCACGTCGTTAGCCTCGTTGATGTCGCGCATGCGCACCTCGGCGTCGGCTTCCTTGCTGACGTCGGGGTGGTACTTGCGTGCGAGCTTGCGATAGGCCTTGCGCACCTCGTCTTCCGACGCGGTCGACGCGAGGCCGAGTGCTTTGTAGTAGTCCTTGAATTCCATGAAGTGTTCTTGTGTGCCGATGAACGCCGAAAAAAAACGTCTAGGCTATGGCGGCGCCGCCGTCGACGTTTTGCGCTAGCGCATACGCCGTCCATTTACTGCCCGTCCGCTCGAACTTCAAAGGTTGCGCGTTGCCGAGCACATCGGGTCCGATCGGTACGCCGAGCAGCGCGGCAAGCACATACAACGTGCCGCCATGCGCCACCACCAGCACGGGCGCCGGCTCGGCCAGCGCGGCTGCCAGCGCGCCGCGCTTGCGCTCGACGAAGCTCGCCAGCGTTTCGCCGTTCTCGGGGGCGCAGGCCCAGTCGATGTTGGCCGACGAGGTGCCGATCAGGTCACCAAAGTGGCGCTCGCGCAGGTCTTCGTTCTCGAGCGGTACCAGCTTGAGCGTGGCGCCCACGGCTTTCGCGGTGGTCAGCGCACGGTTCGCGTCGCTCGCCACCAACGTGCGGATCGGCTCGCCCGCAAGCACTGCGGCCGCTCGTGCCGCTTGCTGCAACCCGAGTTCGCTCAAGGGTTCGTCGACCGCCTGAAAAATGCGCAGCGCGTTGCGACCTGTCTGACCGTGGCGCAGAAAGTAGAAGTGATCGCAAGCCGGCGTCAAAGGCTGCGCGGCAGCGAGGCGAACGAGTTCTTCGTAGCCTGCGGGATGCTGAACCGTGAAATGAGGAGGCGTCGAAGGTGTGGTCATTCAATACACAAGCTGCAGCGGCCGCCCCTGGCGCTGTGCCTGGACGTCCGCCGGATGGAAGGGCAATGGCTGCCATTGTTTGGCAGCGAACATCGGCAGCTGATCGTACGCGCGTGGCGATGCCGGGTCGCTGCTCTGGCCATACGTCAACAGGCCGTGCGCAACCGGGCCGCGCTCGTCGAAGGTCACGACCTGCAGGTAGCCGGTGCCGGAGTTGACGTTGTAGCCCTTCGAGTCGATCGCTGTCTGACCTTGCGTGCTGAGCTTGTTGAGCACGCCTTCGAATTCTTCGCCGCCGTGCAGGCCGATTTTCTCGCCACGCACCAAACGGGATTGCGGATTGCCCAGGGGTGTGTCGAGCGCGAAACCCGCGACTCGCAGCGTGTTCGCAGCTTCGGCCAGCGCCTTGAATACGGCTGCGCGAATGGCAGGCGTCGCCATGTCGAGTCCGGCTGGCGTTGTCACGGGCTGGGCCGGGTCGAACGCCACGCGCCAAATGCCGGGCATGTCTTTGGCGGCGCGCCAGAACTCGCGGAACAGCGGCGCACCGCGAGACGCGGCGTTGCTGGTGCGGTCCCACGCAGTGAGTACACGGCAGCCGGCAGCCTGATCCGCCGTCAATGTCGAGGCGCTTTCGGCGCACGCCGCCGCGAGGTCGTTCATCACCAGCATGCCGGCGAGGTTCTTGTCGCGAAAGATCACGCTGCGCAAGTCTGCCGCGCTCATCCGGTTGCCGGGAAGGCCATCTGTACCGGCAAGCCGACCGCGGATTTCCATGATGCCGCTGCGCGTGCGCAAGCGTTGCGGCTTGCCGATCAAGCCGACCAGAGGAGACACACCGGGCATCGGCGCGATGTCCGGGTTGCTCAGCCAGAAACTGTCGTTGCTGTTCTGCACATAGTCGGGCGTGATGACGACCGGCATGCGCGCCGGCGCGATCAGGCCGGGTGACGCCGCTGTGCTGTCGCGGTTCCAGGCACAGGCGCTGCGCGATCCGTCGAGCACCGGCAGATTGGCCGCGTTGAGCAGCGCGGCCGCGGCGGGCGAGGGCGTGCAGGTCGTCAACATGTCCGCCGACACATCGGGCACCACCGACAGATCGGCATACATCGCGTTGCCGTTACGGTCCGCCGCGATGGTGTTGATCCACGGCATGCCCTGGTTGCCCATCGCAGCACGCAACTCGCTCACATTGCGCGCCTGGCCCATGCGGATCCAGCTGTCGGCCGATCGTGTGTTCAACGTGTTGGCGTCGCGCAGTGCATAGGCGCGTTGCGCTGTCCAGCCGAGGCCGGCGCGCGGCAGCGAGATCACCGGACCCCAATCGGTCGAATAAAAGGTGTGCTGCAGCGGCGCGCCGCCGTCACCTGCTCCCCCGCTGCCGGACGGCAGGGTGACGGTGCGCACCGCCATGCGCTTGGGCTCGCCGTCCACCCAGTAGACAGTCGGGTCGGCCGGGTCGAGCTTCAGTTCGTAGAGCGTGAAGCGCTTGCCGGTCGACACGGTGTGCGTCCAGGCGACATCCTTGTTGAAGCCGATCGACACGATGGGGCTTAGCGCACCGACTGCGCCCATCACGTCCAGCTGGCCGGGAATGGTCTGGTGAACCTGCCAGAAGCGGTTGATACCAACCCACGGAAAGTGTGGATTGCCGAGCAGCAGGCCCTTACCGTCGGGCGTCGCGTTGCGGCCGAAGGCCCAACCGTTCGAGCCGAGTTCGCCGCCTTCCGGGTTGGCGTTGAAGCTATAGCGCGCGATCTCGGCGACCGGCGCTTCAGAGACGACTGCTGCAGCGGTTTTGACTACCGGAGGCGCCGCCGCCAGCACCGCACCCGCCAGTGCGCCGATACCGCCTTGCACCATCGACAACTCGGTCGATCGCGCGAGGTCGCTCGTGGTCATCGGGCGCACCCACGCCTTGCCGCGACAGGGTTCGGGCAAGCCGGCCATTCCGGTATCTTGAAGGTAGCGGTTGTAGCCGGCCACATAGCCGCGCATCAGCGCCTGCGCATCGGGACTGGCAGTGGCAGCGACCCGCGCCAGCGCGGCGTCGTCCATGTGAGAGCGCACGAAAAAATCGATGCGCGCGTTGGGCATCTTGACGAAGCCGAAGTCCCCGGCGGTCTGGGCGCCGAGGAATTGCGAGCGGTCGCCACGGAGGGTGAGCAGGTGCTCGGCCGTTTGGCACACGTTGTCTTGCGCATGCGCATAGGCGGTGCCGTAGCCGAGGCCTTCCCAGTCAGGCGCCGTGATGTGCGCGATGCCAAAGGTGGTTCGCTCGATGGTCACGCTTCGCGCGTTGGCCGACAACGCAGAGCCACTGGCAGCAAGCAGGGCGCCCGCGGCCATCGAAACGAGAGCCGGGGAGAGCCGGAAACGAGCGGACATCCCGAACGATCAGGCTAGAACTTCGGAATACGCAAGGTCTTGCTGATCATCAACGTGCCCGACAGGCCGAACAGCAGCGTGAGCGGGTGCAAGGCCCACGGGCCAACCAGCCAGACGCCGCCCCATATCGCCTCGCCGATGCGGCCTTGCCAGGCGGCGAGCGCGAGCACGCCGACCAGCGCAACGCTGGTTGGAATGGGCGTGCCTTCGAAAAACTTGACCTTGTCGGCGCCTTCGGAAAGCGCCTCGGCGGTGACGTTGTAGCGCGCCAGTCGGCTCACGCCGCAGCACACGAAATAGATCAGCAACAGGCAGTCCCAACCTCCCTTGAGCCCGGCGGCAAACGCCAGCGCAGCGGGTGCAACGCCAAAGGAAATGATGTCGGCGAGCGAGTCGAGCTCGCGGCCGAGCGCTGAGTGCGTCTGGCGCCAGCGGGCGATGCGGCCGTCGAATACGTCGAAGATAAAAGCAGCCGGTGCCAGCGCGGCGGCCCACAAAAAATGATCGATCGACTGGCTCGCCACGAAAGCCATCGCCAGGAACACAGCGCCCACGCCGCACGCCGCATTGCCTAGCGTGAACATGTCGGCCAGATGGAAGCCGCGAATCATCGAGAAGTGCTTGCGCGCTGGCGGTGCGTTGGAGGGCGTAGACATGCAGGGCTTTTCGACAGAGGAGGTGGAAAGCACCTTAGCGCAAACGCAAAGCCGTTTCTGTAGTCGCGTTCCGATCGTTTGCCATCGAATCGACAGGGCGCTCAGCTGGTGCGCGGCATGGACTTCGAAGCGGGATGGCAAGTCGCGCATGAGCGCATCGGCGCGCCCGACGACCTCGATGGCCGCTTCTTCAACTCGACAATGCGGCTTCGAGCGGGCCGGCGACGCGCGCGACCAGCGCCTCGCGGGCGGCCGGTGCAGTCCAGCGCAAGCGACGGGTGCTTTCCCATTCGGGATGGCTGCGCGCGGGACGTGCTGCGCGCACCGCCGGCGCCACATCGCGACCGGCGCTGCCGCCGACTGCGATGCGTTCGGTCGCCGCATGGCCGCGGCGCTCCAGCGCCTGTGCCAACTGCAGCTGCCAAGCTGCCATCACCACCAGCACGCTGTCTTCGATGCTCAGCTCCTGCACGTCGCGCAGCATGTTCATCAGCTTGCGGCCGAACGGTCCCCACCCTTGCGACACCGCACCGCCGATGGCGCCGCCCAGTGCAGCACCGGCACCGAGCGACAGGCCGGCCAAAGCGAGATCGGCCACCACGCCCACCGCAGCACCTGCGACCACGCCTTTGCCCATCAACAGGCCGGCCGCCTTCATGGCCTCGGGCTCGAAGAAGTCCAGCGTCCAGCGGCCCTCGATGGCTTGCAGTGGCGCTTCGTCTGCATCGCCTTGCCGAAACCCATAGAGCGCGAGCAGGTCGTCCGTACAGCGCTGTGCCTTGTCGGTGAGGGCCTGGCGCAGCGCCGCGACCAGCGCCTGGCGTTGGGCTGCGTCGGAGAATTCTGCAGCCGACGCTGTGCGACGCACGGCCGCCGCATCGACCAGCAGTTCGGCGATGCGGGCCGCCGCGGCGTGGCGTCGATGCGCGGCTTCGGCTTCGAGTTGTTCGACAGCCCGATGCAGCGGTTCGCGGTGGTCGCGCAGCAAGGTCGCGAGGTCGCGATACAGATCACGCTCGGCACCGGTAAAGGGCGCTGCCGCGTCGAAGCGCACGAGAACGTGCAGGCCGTAAGCCGACAGCAGCTCTTTCCACGCGGGCTCGCGGCTGGCCGCATCGCGCACGAAATTCAACACCGGCAACACCGGTCGCGCGCATGAATTGAGCAACTCGATCTCGGCGCGAAACTTGGGCAGCACAGGCTCGCGTGCATCGATGACGAGAAATGCCGCATCGACATCGAGCATCGTGCGAAGCACCTTGGCCTCTTGCTCGAAGGTGCCGTGTGCCTCGGGGCTCTGAAGGAATGCGCGAATGCGATCGGGCGGTGTGTGCGTGGTGTCGAAGGCCTCGAGATGCTGTCGCAGCGACACCGCGTCTTCGAGCCCCGGCGTATCGAAAAATCGCACGATGCTGCGGCCGTCGATGCGCAGGTCGACGCTCTCGACATGACGGGTTGTGCCGGGCCGCTCCGACACCTCGCCAAAATCGACGCGACGGGTCAGCGTGCGCAGCAGCGAGGTCTTGCCGGAGTTGGTATGGCCGACGACTGCGATGCGGATGGCTTGAGGGTCGCTGCTGGCAACAGACAGCTTGTCGTTCATGAACGGACGTCCGCTTCGCCACGGCCGGTGAGCGCTGCGCTGTCGTCTTTTAAAACGCCATCCTCCTGCCATGGCGCGATGCCGACCTCGACCATCCAGTCGCGCCAGCGTGCCGGCTTGGCCGACACGCCACACAGCCAAAGTCGGCATTCGCCGCACCGGCTCTGCACTTCGCGCACGAAGCGTTCCGCACCACGGTCAGGGCTCGATGCGCCGTTGCACACGAGGATCACGCGTGCGGGTCGCGCCCCAGTCAACGCGGCGAGCAGTTCGCCGCGCTGGGCTGCGCTGCCATCGACTTGAACATGGTGGGCGGCAGCCGGAACAGCAAGAGCAGGCGGCCAGGGCGCCTCGTCGGGCAGCTCGAAACCGATGATCCAGAGCGCCTTCGAGGTGTCGCTCGCGGCCAGGCCGGGCACTGCGCCTTGTCGCATGCGTCCACCGTCGGCATCGACCACGCGGGGCGCTTGCAGTGCATCGAAGCGTGCCAGCAACTTCAGGTAGTAGGCATTGCGCAGGTCAGGCTGAAGCGCACTTTTGCGCGCCTGCCAGACGGCGGCGCTCAACAGTGCGAGCAGCAGCCGAGGCAACAGGCCGTAGACCACGACGCAGCCGGTCAGCCACAACGCCCATGTGCGCTGGCCGGCAAGCGACGCGGTATCCGGGGCGGCACTCGGCGATGAAAGCACCGTCTGTGCATCCGGCACCGGAAAGCCGAGCCACGATGGCAATGCGCCGAGCCACTGCACGCTGCGCACGAAAAACCCGGGCTCGAGAATCGTCGTCTCCCAGCTCAGCGTGTAGTTGCGAAACGCCAGCGAGAAGAGCAGGGCGGCGACGATGACCGCGAACGAAAGCGTCCAGATCGTATGGCTCACGAATCCGAGTGCCCACGGCAGCAGCCGCGCACGTGTCAACAAGCCGGTCGTCGCGCGCACCAGCACCGGCGCTTGCCCGCGCTTGCCACCCGCCACATGCGCAGTGAGTGCGAGCCAGATCGAGCCGAACGATGCGCTGAATGAACCGAATGAGCCGAACGGAAGCACGAGCCCGATGAGCCACACCAATAGCGTCAGCAAGTGCAATCCGAGCAGGCTGACCAGCGCGACCATCACGTTGATCTTGCGATCGCCGCCGATCACGTTGCCGGCCACGCCGAGCCCCGCGAGCACCACCACGGCGACGATGGCCAGCAAGATCCACGGCGCCGAGGCGCGCATGCGTTCGACTTCGGCATCGAGCCCGATGCGACGCCCGAGGATGCGGGCGCGCTCGGTGATGCGAGCGGCGCCGGTGTCATGCACCGACGACATCGCGGTACGCACAGCCTCCGCGTCGTCCAACGGGCCCGTCGTTTCGACCCACCGCACCGATTCCGTGACGACCGCGTCTGCCAGTGGCGTGTTCAACAAGTTCCTTGGTCGTTCTGAGTCGTGGTGGGCGGGCGCGGAAATTATGCCCGCCACACAGGCCGCGACTACAACGGAAAACGGGGCCGCAAACGGCCCCGTTGAAAGCATCCCTCTCGGGATCGCGTTGCGCTGATGCGCTCTCGTTGCTTTCGATACGCTTTCAGCGAAGGCCGAAGAACGAAAGCACTGCAACAACGACGACGACCAGGCCGACGATATAAATGATGGAATTCACGGCAAGCACCCCTCTTTGTTTAAGACCACTGGATGCTCGTGGCAAAGCGGAGATCGGATTGTCGGCGGCGGTCGGCGCGCGCTGTAGGACTCGCGAAGCAAACGCGGTCGTTCCTCGGTCCGGCGAATCAGTCGTCTTTGCCGTCGCCCAGAAAGCCACCACTCTGGTGCGCCCACAGACGCGCATACAGGCCGTTCTTCGACAGCAGCGTCTTGTGATCGCCTTCTTCGACCACGCAGCCTTCGTCCAGCACGATGAGGCGGTCCATCGCCGCGATGGTCGACAGCCGGTGCGCGATCGCGATCACCGTCTTGCCTTCCATCAGCGTGTAGAGGCTTTGCTGGATCGCGGCTTCGACTTCGGAGTCGAGCGCGCTGGTGGCTTCGTCGAGCAACAGGATCGGCGCGTCCTTCAGCATCACGCGCGCGATGGCAACGCGTTGCCGCTGGCCGCCCGATAGCTTGACGCCGCGCTCGCCCACGTGCGCGTCGTAGCCCTGCCGGCCTTTGGCATCGCCGAGCGTCTGGATGAACTCGTGCGCCTCGGCACGCTCTGCGGCTGAACGCACGGCAGCGTCGCCCGCGTCGGGCCGGCCGTAGTCGATGTTGTCGGAGACCGATCGGTGCAGCAGCGACGTGTCTTGCGTGACCATGCCGATGTGGCGCCGCAGCGAGTCTTGCGTGACCTTGGCGATGTCTTGCCCGTCGATCAGGATGCGTCCGCTTTCCAGATCGTGGAAGCGCAGCAGCAGGTTGACCAGCGTCGATTTGCCGGCGCCCGAGCGGCCGACCAGACCGATCTTTTCACCCGGCGCCACGGTGAGCGTCATGTCGTCGATGACGCGGCGGCCGCCATCGGAATACCGAAAGCTCGCGTGATCGAAACGGACTTCACCGCGCGGCACCGCCAACTGCGTCGCGGCCGGCACGTCGAGCACCGTGCGCGGGAGCGACAGCGTCTTCATGCCGTCCTGCACGGTGCCGATGTTCTCGAACAGGCTCGTCATTTCCCACATGATCCAGTGCGACATGCCCTGCAGCCGCAACGCCATGGCGGTCGATGCGGCGACCGCGCCGATGCCGACCGCGCCGTTCGACCACAGCCACAGCGCCATGCCGCACATGCCGGCGGTGAGTCCCATGCTGAGTGCGTGATTGGTGATCTCGAACAGGCTGACCAACCGCATCTGGCCGTAGCCGGTGTGCATGAACTCGCGCATCGCGTCGCGCGCAAAGCCGGCCTCGCGCTGCGTGTGCGAGAACAGCTTGACGGTTGCGATGTTGGTGTACGCATCGGTGATGCGGCCGGTCATCAAGGCGCGCGCATCGGCCTGCGCCTTGCCGACCTTGCCGAGGCGCGGCACGAAGAAAGCGAGCTGCGCCAGATAGAGCGCGAGCCAGATCACGAAGGGCCATATCAGTTGCGTGTCGAGCACGGCGACCAGCACGATCATGGTCGCGACGTAGACGCCCATCGCCACCAGCACGTCGGCCAGCACGAAGACGGTGTCGCGCACCGCCAGCGCGGTCTGCATCACCTTGGCCGTGATGCGGCCGGCGAACTCGTCCTGGTAGAAGGCCATGCTCTGGCCCAGCATCAGCCGGTGGAAGTTCCAACGCAGGCGCATCGGCAGGTTCACCGCCAGCGTCTGGTGCTTGACGATCGTCTGCAATGCAACCACGCCGATGCTTGCCGCCAGAGCGAAGCCGAGCCACATCAACGTGGTGCCGCGCTCGTCCCACAAGCGCGCCGGCACCTGGCCACCGAGCCAGTCGACGATGCGGCCGAGCATCGCGAACAGCAGTGCCTCGAACGACGATATGGCTGCGGTGAGCAGCGCCATCGTCGCGATCTTGCCGCGCACGCCATCCGTGCAGGCCCATAAAAAGGCGAAGAAACCGTGCGGTGGCAGCGGCGGTTCAGCGGGCGGATAGGGGTGAAGAAGCTTCTCGAAAAAGCGGAACAAGGCAAGCAAAGGGGTGGGTCTCCAGCGTCGATGCGCGATGACCGAATTGTCTGCGATGCGGGATGGTCGCCGGGTGCGTGCGGCTATGTCGCGACCCCCAGTGCTTCTCATGCAACCGCTTCCCCTGTTCGCCGAAGTTACGGGCACAACCGGGGGTTCAGCCGGTCGCTCAGAAAGTCGATGAAGCTGCGCAGCTTGGGTGCCATGTACTGCCGGCTCGTGTAAACGGCGAACAGCGTCACCGCGGGCGCCGCGTAGTCCGGCACCAAGCGCGTGAGCACGCCGCTTGCCAGGTCGTCGTCGACCAGCCACGCGGGCAAGAACGCCATGCCCATGCCGGCGCGCACTGCATGCAATGTGAGCGTGGTGTCGTCCGACAACATCACCGGCCGCAGTCGCAACGGTGCCTGTCGTCCGCCCGAACCCTTGAGCGAGAGCCCTTCGATGTTGACGTAGCTCGGCACGATGGCGTCGAGCTTGGCGAGGTCGGCCGGCGCCGAGGGCTCGCCGATTCGACGCACGTAGCGGGTCGCCGCCACCAGATGGAACTGCACCTTGCACAGCGACCGCGCGATCAGCGCGGCAGAAGGCTCCTGCGTCGCCCGCAGCGCCAGGTCGTAGCCATCGGCGGCCAGATCGATCTTGCGGTTTTCCAGATGGATGTCGATCAACACTTCCGGGTACTGCTCGCGATAGTCGGCGAGCACGCGGGCGAAGCGGGGCGTCGCACACCAGACCGGCGCACTCACTTTGAGCCGGCCGCGTGGTGCTTCATTGCGCTGGCTGATCGTGGCTTCGGCTGCGTCGAGCATGTCGAGCGCCTGGCCGCTTTGCTCGTACCAGGCGGTGCCCGCTTCGGTCAGGCTCAGGTGACGGCTGGAGCGGTTCAGCAAGCGCGCGCCGAGCGACTTTTCGAGCTGTGCGATGTGCTTGCTGACCATCGGCGGCGACATCGAAAGCCGCTCGGCTGCTGCCGTAAAACTGCCCGACTCGACGACGTCACGAAACACGCGGAGGCTGGTCATTCGGTCCATCGATGCTTTCCTCAGAAGAAACCGATCATTGAATGCACGGCTCTCGAATTCTGCAAGGGAAATCACTACATTCGATGTGAAGGAGCTTTGCCATGACCACGAATGCCACCACGAACCCAGCGACCCCGCGCTTGCCGACCTACTTCATATCCCATGGCGGCGGCCCCTGGCCCTGGATGAAAAAAGAGATGGGCAACGCCTATGCGCAACTCGAGGCCTCGCTGTCCGACATGCCGCGGCAAATCGGCCGCAAGCCGCGCGCCATCCTGATGGTGTCTGCCCACTGGGAAGAGTCCGCCTTCACGGTGATGGGCAACCCCAGGCCGCAGATGATCTACGACTACGGCGGCTTTCCCGCGCACACATACAAGGTGCAATACAACGCGCCCGGCTCGCCGACGCTGGCGCGCCGCGTGATGGAACTGATCGAAGGCGCGGGCCTGCCGGTGGCGCTCGATGTCGAACGCGGCTTCGATCACGGCACCTACTCGCCGATGGTCGCGATCTATCCCGAAGCGGATGTACCGGTCGTTCAGTTGTCACTGATGCGCGGGCTCGACCCGGCCGCACATCTGGCGCTGGGCCGCGCGCTGGCGCCGCTGCGCGACGAAGACGTGCTCATCGTCGGCAGCGGACTGAGCTATCACAACCTGCGCAACTTCGGCCCGCAGGCGCACGACGTGTCGAAGGCCTTCGACGACTGGCTGGACGATGCGGTGGTGCAGGGCGCGCCGGCCGAACGCGCGAAGCAGTTGGAGGCGTGGTCGTCAGCGCCGGCAGCACGTATCGCGCATCCGCGTGAGGAGCACCTGATTCCATTGATGGTGGCCGTGGGTGCGGCCGAAGGCGATGTCGGCGAGCGGATCTATCACGAAGACGCCTTCATGGGCGGACTCGTGGTGTCGAGCTTCAGGTTCGGCACAGCGGCGAACGCCTGAGTGCGTCCTGCGCGCCCGGCGTCGACGCGCACCGCCCCTCAGCTGCGCCGCGTCTCGCCGTCTTCGTTGACCAGCCCGACGCGCGTTTGCCGGCCCCACGTGCCGCGCCCGGTCAAAAAGGTCCACCAACCCCAGGCTGCGCCCGTGTGCCGAAGGAGTTGAAAGGTAAACGGCTCGACGATAGCGGCCAGAAAGGCCTGCACCATGTTCACCTCGCTCTGCTCGCCGATCCAGCGGCGGTACAGGTACACCGACCACAGATGGAACAGCAGGTCGAGCACGATCTTGGCCCCGATCACACCCGCCGCCGGGGCAAGCGCGCCGAGGTTGCCCTCCACGATGTACACCAGCAGCAAGGCAAAGGCGGCCAGCCCGTACAGCGGCTGCAGCGTGTCGATGGCTTTCACCGGAAGCATCAGCGTGCCGAGCCAGCCGTAACGCCGGTCGCCGACCATCGCGCGGTACCAGTACTGCGTTTGCAGGAAGCCACCGAACCAGCGGCGACGCTGGCGCAGAAAGGGCATCACACCGCTCGGCGCATCGGTGTGCGCCTGTGCATCGCCGAGCACGCGCACGGTCCACGGCAATCCGTGCGCTTGCGCATAGCGGTGCAGGCGGTGGATGAGCTCGTAGTCCTCGACCAGGCAGTCGGTGTCGAAACCGCCCACCGCACGCACTGCGTCGAGCCGGAAACCGGCGAACGCGCCGGAGATCAGCAGCAGCCCGTCGACCCGCATCCACGCGTAGCGCGACAGAAAATTACGGATGTACTCGTACGTCTGAAACCACTGAAAGCAGCGGCCCGCCAGTGTGCGGCTGCACACCGGCGTGATGACGCCCGTCGCGGCCACGAGATCGGGCTCGGCCGAAAACGCATTGCGCACGGCTGCGATGGCCTTGACGTCGAGCAGCGTGTCGCCGTCGACCGTGAGCACGGTGTCGGTGTCGATGCAGGCAATGGCAGCATTGAGCGCGACCGCTTTGCCACCGTGCGGCAACCGCAGCCAGAAAAGACCGGGGTGGCTGGTGCTGGCTGCGCTCAACTGTCCGAAGGCGGGCCGCGTGAGGCCGTAACGCGTCACGAGCAACTCGGCGGTGCCGTCGGTAGAGCCATCGTCGGCAATGACGATGCGATCGGGCACATCGGTCTGGCCGAGCAACGCGGCCAGCGTGACCGGCAACACGGCCGCTTCATTGTGCGAGGCGACGATCACGCCCAGCGTATCGCGCTGCACGTCCGTCGCGCCGACGCGCGCAGGCAAAGCGGCGGGCCGTCGCAGGATCGGCAACGTGTGCCAGCCGACGAAGAGCAGCAACACGGTGTCGTACAGCACATACGCCACCCCGACCGACCAGCCCCACACACCGCCGACCTTGAAGGCCATCGCGAAAAGGGCGATCCACAACACGAGCACGCTGCTGTGGATCAGCACGCTGACCAGCGGCGTGGGCGGCGGCGTGAGCCGCGGGGATGCGGCCACGAACGCGCTGCGAAGGGAATCGTTCAAGGAAAGGATGCTCGAAAAAGTGCCCGGGAAGATGCCCGAAAAGAGGCCGTTAACGCAGGGGACAATCGCCCCGGTTCATAAGCTGAGTCGGTTCTGCCCTGAAAATTCCCTCGATGCTCCCACACGCCCGCTACACCAAGACCGCCATGCTGTTGCACTGGCTCATCGCCGCGCTGATGGCGGTCAACATCGCGTTGATCCTGGCGGTCGATCTCTTTCCCGACGACTGGGTTCGGCCTGCGGTCGACACCCACAAGTCGATCGGCATCACGGTCCTCGGTCTGGTGATCTTGCGGCTTCTGTGGCGCTTTACGCACCGGCCGCCGGCGATGCCCCTTTCTTACGGTCGGCTCGAAAGCTTCGCCGCACACGCTGCACACGGCACGCTGTATGCATTGATGATCTTGCTGCCCCTGTCGGGCTGGATGCACGACTCGGCCTGGAAAGACGCCGCCGCCCATCCGATGCACCTTTTCGCCCTGGTGCCCTGGCCGCGCATCGGCTGGATCATGAACATCGAGCCCGCGACCAAGGAGATGCTGCACGACAAGTTCGGTGCGCTGCACATCTGGGCCGGCTACATCCTGTACGGGCTGTTCGCGCTGCACGTGGCGGGTGCCCTCAAGCACCAGTTCATCGACAAAGAACCCGAACTCCAGCGCATGCTTCCATGAACTTTCCGCCAGATTCCGACGCCGGCGCCCGCGCCTTCATCGAACGCATCGACGCGCTGTCGACGCACCACGATCCGGTGCACGAAGGCGTGCGCGTGCGCTGGCGTCGCTTCGGCAACACCGAGACCGACATCACCTACCCGCCGCTGGTGTTGTTGCACGGCGGCCATGGCAGCTGGATGCACTGGATCCGCAATGTCGAGGCGCTGTCGGCCGAACACACGCTGTGGTTGCCCGACATGCCGGGCTTTCTCGACTCCGACAAGCCTTTGCCGATGGCCGACGGCCAGGCGCCGATCGATCCGTTGCTGACGGCGCTGGGCGGCACGCTCGACATGCTGATCGGCGCCGATACGCCAGTCGACCTCGGCGGGTTCTCCTTCGGCGGACTGGTGGCGTCGACCTTCGCCACGCGGCGTCCGGTGCGTCGGCTGGCGCTGGTCGGCAGCGGCGGCCATGCGTCGCTGCGGCGCCTCACGCTGGACATGATCAACTGGCGCCGCTCGGTCGATCGCGCAGCCGAGCGTGTCGCCTTGAAGCACAACCTCGACGCGCTCATGCTGCACGACAAGGCTTCCGATCCGCTGGCTTTCGAGATCCACGACGTGTCGTGCCACGGCACGCGATTCCGCAGCAAGGACGTGTCGATGGCCGGTGGGCTGCAGGCGGCGATCGACACGCTGACCTGTCCGTTGCTGCTGATGTGGGGTGAGTACGACGTCACCGCCGACCCGCGGCCGCTGGTGGCGCGATTGACTGCCGGTCATCCGAATCGCGGGGGCGCGGTGGTCGATGGCGCCGGTCACTGGACGCAGTACGAGCGCGCCGACGAAGTCAACCGTCAGCTGCTGCGCTTCTTCGACTGATGCCGATGTAGTGCACGCGGCCCGTGTCCTTCCAGCCGCCTGGCGCTGTTGCTGGGCTTGCCCTCGGCAGTTCGCACGGATCGCAGGGTGGAGTAAGTGAATCTGGCATCGTGCCGGCAATGATCGCCTGAGAGTGTTGCAAAGAAGTGGTTGGGGTTTTCGGAATACTGTATAAAAATAAGGGGTATCCTTTTAGCTCCAGCGACCGCGGAACTACTGGATGAACATACAGATGCTAGCGATGTTCACGGGG